>NZ_MVQM01000077.1:0-22253 GCF_002067195.1 Pelotomaculum sp. PtaB.Bin117
ACTGTCGCCATCTTTCTACCCCCTTCTGGAGAAGACGCCCTTAACCGCAGAGATCACGTCCTCCACCTGGGGCACGGCCGCCTTCTCGAGCTCCGGGCTATACGGTATGGGTATGTTATTCCCAGCAACCCTCAAAATCGGTTCATCTAAAAAGTCAAAGGCTTCGCTGTTGGTGATCTTCGCAGCCACCTCTGCCCCCCAGCCGAAGTTCTCGTTGTCGTCCTCAACAATTGCGAGTCTGCCCGTCTTCTTCACGGAACTGACGATCGTATCGACGTCGAGGGGAGATAGCGACCTTACGTCCACGACCTCGCATTCGATGCCGTCTTTAGCCACCGCCGACACCAGGGGTGTCTCCAACACCTTGGGATTTACGCTCATCTGCACGGCTTGAAATACTTCCCGGCCGGCCAGATCGATAGCCGCGGCCCGCTCGAAAGGCAGCGGTATGGCCGCCCGCTCCGCGGCGATTAAAGCGTTCACCACCCTGTCCACATTACCTCCGGCCAGGTAATGCGCTTCAAGCTGGTTCACGGTAATGTTCAGACCGGCTTTGTCGGCCTTAATCAGCGGGTTGACAATCCTGGCCGGGGGCACCCTGCGCAAGCGCATGCCAATCAAGGTAACTATACCGACTCTAACCCCGGCTGCCAGGGCTGAAATCCACAGTCCCACGGGAATAAAGCTAAAAATTACAACCACACCGATCAAGATCAAAAAAAACAACAATAACGACGCAATAGCTCCAGAACCCATTTTCACCGCTCCTTCTATTAATTTGCCCTGCTCAGATATTCAAATCTCCTTCACCACAACACGCGTGCCTTCAACTTTGATTACTTTAACGGGCCTGCCTTTGGGGATAAATTCCCCCTCAGTCACCACATCCAAACGGCGGCCGTCAAGCTCCGCCGAACCTGCCGGTCTAAGAGGAGTCAGCGCGACACCTTCCTTCCCGGCATAGAGGCTCAACTCCGGCGCGGGGGCGACATAGCCTTCATCATTTTGCTGTTTGTTCTGTAAAGTCAGCCTGTACCACATGTTATAGCGGGACATCAGCCGCAAGCCCACGATTAAAATCACTATAGTGGCGACAACGGCCAGAACAAGCGCCGCCGTTGCCTGGGTGACATCCACCGCGATCAGAAATATCCCCCACCCCACCAGGATAACACCTGCAATGCCGGCCACGCCGAAACCGGGAAAAACGAATATTTCCAGCAAAAATGCGATCAACCCCAGCAAAAATGCAAGAAAGGCAAGCCAGTTGACTAAAGCAGGGGACATAATACTTCCGTCGCCTCCATACTGAAAAACTTATCCTGTCGATATTATTCCTTACTTACGGTATAAACTTTCCTACAACAAGCCTATCATAAATATACTTCTTGTCAAGCCGGGCCGTCCCACCTAATCAAAGATTCCCAGTATAACCTTTTACTGTACAATAAAATCAAAAAGGCTGTATTCAAAAAATACAGACCCCGCTCTCAATGTTTGTTCTCTTTACTCTCTTAAGCGAACCGGGGTTTCACCAGAAGCGTTCCCAGGTAAAACAGCGCCGCGAACAAAACTATGGTCGCCCCGGTGGCTGTTGACCAATAATACGACATGAGCAGTCCCGCTATCCCGGAGGTAAAGGTTATCAGCAAGGAAGCCACGTGGTACTGCCGCATGCTGCGCGATATGTTGCGCGCGGCCGCGGCCGGTAAAATCAAGAGTGAATTGATGATCAGGATACCCACCCACTGAATGGAAATTGTTACAATGACCGCTGTTGTTATACAAAACAAGGTGTCAATGAGGCGAACCGGGATACCTCTGCTATGTGCCAAGGACGGATTTACGCTCACCAGCAAAAACTTGTTGAACATCACTCCCCACAGGATGACAACGCCTGCAAGGGTAAAAGCCAGCAATAGCACTTCGTCAGGATTAATACTCAATAAATCGCCGACCAGAAACCGGGAAAACTTGTTAAAACCGCCGCCCCGTGAGAGAATGACAATGCCAAGCGCCACCATGGTAGCGGAAACGGCTCCGATAGTCGTATCGGTGGAGGCGTTTGTCAAAGTCTTTAAGACAGAGATTGCCAAAGCCAGGAGGACAGAGAATATCACCATAATCCACAGCGGGTCCTGGAAGCCCAGAAGCACTCCGATAGCAATGCCGGTAAGGGCAGAGTGCCCAATTGTATCGGAAAAGAAGGCCATTTTATTATTAACAACCATCGTACCCATGATGGCGAATAACGGACTGACCAGAAGCACTGCCAGAAGCGCGTTCTTCATAAAGGTGTGCTGGGTCCAGGCAAACGGCAGTAAATGATTGACTAAAGCGTACCATGTTTCCATCATGCACGCACACCTCCGTTATGAATAAGTCGTGGCTTTAAAAAGGTCTGTTCAGTATCTTTACTAATGGCCGGTCCATAAGTCCTCAGTATTCTTTCATCGGAGAAAACTTCTTGCGGCGTACCGCAGCGCTGCACCGTCCGGTCCAATAGGACGATGCGGTCCGCGTGATTGGACACCAAAGACCAATCGTGAGAAACCAGTATGATGGAAAGGTCATATTGTTTACGCAGGTTTGAAACCAAATCATAAAATATTTCTTTGCCCTGCACGTCGATGCCTGACACCGGTTCATCCAGCAGGAGCAGGTCGGGATTGGGCTCGAGAGCCATGGCCAGGAGCACTCTTTGCAGTTCCCCTCCTGACAAATCACCCAGTCGCCGGTCCAGCAGGTGCTCTGCCTGAACGCTGGCCAAGCCGGCGGAGACACGTTCCCGACGACGGCGGGAATGGACCAGGCAAACCGGCCAGGATGACAAGCAGGCTGAGAACAAATCCAACACGCTGACCGGTGAACCGGGATCGAAGTCAAGCCGCTGGGGAACGTAACCCACAACAGGATTCCTCCGGCAATCCCCGGCATCAAGGAAAGACAATTCTCCGGTATGGCGAATTTCCCCCAGAATCGCTTTTAACAACGTCGTCTTGCCTGCTCCGTTCGGACCGACCAGGGCTGTCAGTTCGCCGCATTGAATATGAAGATCAATATCACGCAATATTTCAGTTCTACCGATAGTGACCCCAAAGTTTTTCAACTTTGTATGGCACAACCCGCAAGATTCTCTGTGTGTTTTTTGAATAATACTAACCTTAGACATCTTAGTTTAACGCCTCTTCCAAGGTTTTCATATTTGTCTCCATTATTTTCAGATACGCATCCGGCTCCATGTCGCCTGTCACAGCCGGATCCAGGATATATATCTGCGCACCCGTTTCGCGGGCGATGGTCTCCGCGGCCGTCGCCGAATACTGAGGTTCGGCGAAGAGCGCCTTGATTTGCGATTTTTCAATGATCTCAATGGTGTCGGCCAACTCGGCGGCACTCGGTTCAGAACCGGGTTCTCTTTCGATCACAGCGGCGATGTTGAGGTTAAACTCCCGGGCAAAGTAGGGAAAAGCTTCGTGAAACGTGATAATGTCCCGCTTCTGGGCACCGTCAAGTGTCTGATGCATCTTGACGCGGAGCGCCTCAAGCTGATCCGCGTAAGCAGTGGTGTTGGCGCTGTATTGCGCGGCATGTTCCGGGTCAAGCGCGGCCAGTTGCAATCCTATATTGTTAACCTGCTGTATGGCATTCGAAATACTCACCCATAAATGAGGGTTGTCGCCCTCCTCTCCATCACCTTTAATGAGCGGTATGCCTTTGCTCGCATCGACAATTTTCAAATCAGGCAGTTGACTAACCACCTTGTCCATAAACGACTCCATTCCCGCGCCGTTTACAACAAATATCTGAGCTTCACTCAGAGTTTTCAAGTCGTCAGGTTTGAGCTGATAATCATGCAGGCAGCCCGTCACAGGCGGGGTCATATTGACCACCTTTACGCCGGGTACGTCTTTGGCGACATTAATAGCCGCGATATACATGGGGTAAAACGAGGTAACAATGGTCAACGTTTTGTCCGTTGCTGATTTATCCGGTGCCGTTTGAGTTTGTCCCTGGCATGCGGACAAAAAGACAGATCCAGTGACCAATAAAACAGCGGTTATTAACAGGATTGCAGGCTTACGCATTTTTTGGAACCTTCCTTTTCTTTTTTTTCTCTGCACAATTCACAGTAGCCGAACAGCTCAAAACTGTGCTTCTTAATTTCAAACTTTTTCTCTTCTTCAATCTTCTCCCGGTCCAGTGTCTTAAACGGGCAATAGTCAATCACTTCCGTCATGCCGCAGTTTAAACAAACAAGATGATGGTGATGTTTTCCCGAATTTAATTCGTACCTGCTTTTACCTTCGCGAAAGTTTAACTTGTTGATAATCCCCAAGTCCAAAAAAACAATTAGATTACGGTAGACTGTGTCAATGCCGACATTGGGATAGCTTTCCACCACCTTCCGGTGAATTTCTTCGGCGCTAAGCGGATGATTATCGTTATTCCCCATGAAAGCCTTCAAAATTTCCTGCCTCTGCGGTGTAATCTTATAGCCGTTTTTACGAAACTGCTCGATCACATAGTCTTCCTTCACCGGACTGCCTCCTAAATAATATATATTCTTATTTGCAACTCAATATTACTTATACCCTGACAAATAAAAATTGTCAAGATGCGACTTCATTTTAATTCCTAATTGACAAATAACAAAGCACAATATATAATGTGTATATACAATATATACATTATATATTTTAATAACATGGAGGTCAGAAATAATTGAACATAATTATTTCCAACTCTTCTCCGGAACCCATTTACGAGCAGATCTACAGGCAGATTAAAAACAGCGTTATAATTGGAGAATTACAGCCCGGCGAGCTGCTCCCGTCCATCAGAACGCTTGCCCGGGAACTGCAGATTAGTGTGATTACCAGCAAAAGAGCATATGAAGAGTTGGAGCGGGACGGCTTCATCGAAACTGTTCCCGGAAAAGGTTCCTATGTCTCTGAACAAAGCGCCGAACTGCTTAAGGAGAAAAGAATGAGGATAATAGAGGAAAAATTGGCTGAAGTTGTGGATGACTGCAAACTGCTGGGCATTAATCTGGCTGAATTGCATGAGATGCTGGATTTGCTCTTTATGGAAGCTTAACAGCAATGGAAAACATACTGAAAGTGAACAACCTGTCCAAAAAATTCAAAGGCTTTCTTTTGGATAATGTTTCCTTCTCCATCCCTTACGGATATATTATGGGCTTTATCGGAGCAAACGGAGCGGGAAAGACAACCACCATCAAGCTAATCATGGATCTTGTCAAAAAGGACGGGGGTGAAATCAGGATATTCGGGCGGGACCATCAACACTATGACAGGGAAATAAAACAAAAAATCGGCTTTGTTTAAGAAGAGTGTTATTATTACGAGGAACTCAGCGTAACGGGGATGAAGCGGATCATCGCTCCTTTCTACCAGGACTGGGATGAGCGGATTTTTCAGCAATACATGGAAAGGTTCAACCTGCCTGCCAAGAAAAAAATAAAAGAGTTGTCCAGGGGAATGAAAATGAAATTTTCCCTGGCCGTCGCCCTGTCCCACCACGCCGGCCTGATCATTCTGGATGAGCCAACATCCGGCCTCGATCCTGTTTTCAGAGATGAGTTTTTGGAAATATTGCGGGATTTGCTCCAGGACGAAAGCAAGGGAGTGCTCTTTTCCACGCATATAACCACGGACCTGGATAAAATCGCCGACTATGTTTGCTTTATTGACAAGGGCAAAATCGTTTTCAGCGGTGTAAAGGATGAGATACTGGGCAAATACGTTATTGTTAAAGGCAGCAAGGACCTTCTGACAGAAGAGAGCCGCAAGCTTCTCATCGGCTTAAGGGAAAACGAGTTCGGCTTTCAGGCTCTCAGCAACGATGCCGCCAGGCTTAAATCACAATTAGGTGACAGGATTTTGCTTGAAAAAGCGGATCTTGATGACATCATGCTTTACACGACAAGGAGGAACCGGGAGGATGCTTAATTTAATACTGAAAGATATTCTGATACAAAAAAGGACTATAATATTTGCCTTGTTATATGGCGTTTTTATCTTTTTTGCTTTTTCAAAACCTCCTTTTTCGCAATGTATCTACAGCATGGGGGCAATGGGAATATCGTATATACTCATCCTGACCGCCCTGCAGGCTGATTTTAAAAACAATACCATGGTCATATTGAACAGCCTGCCCGTTAGGCGCAGCGAAATAGTAGCTTCCAAATACCTGTCTATGTTTTATTCCAAGTACGGTTTTAGATTATTTTAAGGAGAACCGGGAACAGCCGGTGGTAATAAACTTGATCCAATATTTCAGCGAAAACGTATCGCAGGTATACTTGGCGGCAGTCATTCTCACTTTTATTGTTCTGGCTGTTTCCTTTACATGCACCCTGAAAATCTATGCGAAGAAAGATTTATAGACGGCAAATGGGGACAAACGGCATCGGAGTCTGTTCGATAATAAGGTTGGATTTAAGGCCCAGGAAGTATTTCACAACTTCTTGGGCCTTTTATTAATAAGACTCTTATCTTAATTAAATATAATTCCATTTAAGGGCAATAATAATATGCAATCTTCAACATCAGGGTAAATTTTATAATTTTGAAGGGGTTTTTTCCTTTGATGAGATTCATCAAATTCATCAGGCGCGGTATGTCCGGGCGCAGAAAATCAGATTCCGGGCAGCAAGATAATGGCTCCAAAAATCAAAAAAAAGAAAACCTGACCGCAAACCAGGAGCCGCGAAATCAAGATTTGAGTTCTGATCTGCAAACCAACCTGCGGCAGATAAGAGCAATATTGAGTGAATGCAGCGATGTGATCTACCGCGAGTTTGACTTTGCCCAGGACGAGCGGATCAAGCTGGCCCTTGTTTATTTAGACGGCATGGTCGATAAAACCCGGGTCAGCGATCAGATTATGCATAGTCTAATGCTTGATGCCCCGTTGGTGGAACAGGGTGAGGAATTCACCAGGACCCGGGTGTTTGCAATAATCAAAAAGAGGCTTCTCCCCATACAACAGATTGAGGAAACAAACAATCTAGATCAGGTCATTGACGCTGTGCTGGCAGGGGATGCCGTTTTACTGGTAGACGGGTGCGCGTGCGCCGTCATCAACGACGCTAAAGGTTGGGAAAGCAGGAGTATAGAAGAATCCCAGACGGAATTGGTAGTAAGGGGTCCCCGTGAGGCCTTTGTCGAAACCTTGCGGGTGAACACATCCTTGATACGCCGCAAGATTAAGAACCCCAACCTGAAAATCGAAGCCATGAAGCTGGGGCAGATCACTAAAACCGACATAGCGATAGTTTATATCAAAGGCATTGTAAATGAGCAAGTGGTTACCGAGGTCAAGGAGCGGTTAAACAGGATCAATATTGATTCCATATTGGAAACCGGGTACATTGAAGAGCTGGTCGAGGACAACCCCCTGAGCCCTTTTTGCACCGTCCTCCACACCGAACGGCCGGACAAAGTGGCGGCACAGCTGCTGGAAGGGCGGGTGGCCATCCTGGTGGACGGCACTCCCTATGTGCTGACTGTACCGCTTTTGTTTGTGGAAGCTATCCAATCTCCCGAGGACTACTACGAGCGGCCGATGTTCAGCTCGGTGATGAGGCTGCTCCGTTGGTTTTCTATGATCATTTCCCTTTTGGCCCCTTCACTATATATTGCCATTATCACCTTCCACCACGAGATGCTGCCCACGGCATTGCTGTTAAGTCTGGCGGCTCAGCGGGAAACAGTGCCTTTCCCGGCCTTTGTCGAGACATTTATGATGGAGTTTGTTTTTGAAATCCTAAGGGAAGCCGGTATCCGCCTGCCGCGGCAAGTTGGCCAGGCGGTCAGTATCGTGGGAGCGCTGGTCATTGGGCAGGCCGCAGTGCAAGCGGGGCTTGTCGCCGCGGGAACGGTAATACTGGTAGCCCTGACAGGTATTGCCTCCTTTACTTTCTGTTATTACGCCAGTACTTCCATACGCCTTTTAAGATTTCCCATCATGGTGCTGGCAGGCACCCTGGGGCTGTACGGAGTGATCTGCGGGGTGCTGGCCATTCTGGTGCACCTGGCCACCCTGCGTTCTTTTGGTGTTCCCTACCTGTCTCCGTTGGCGCCGCTAAATACAGACGGCCTGAAAGATGTGGCCGTACGAATGCCCTGGTGGACCATGCTGCGCCGCCCCAGGCTGGTCGGCATGGCGAATCCGCAGCGGGTGGCAAGGGGGCTTAAACCTGCTCCTCCTCCAACTCGGGGAAAAAGGTAACCTTAACCCTCCTTTTATCGGCCGTCGCTATGCTCAGGGAACAGGAGGAGTGAGACAATGAAGAAACCGCTAAGCTGTTTACTGTTGCTCATTTTTATGGCCGGTATTTTAAGCGGCTGTTGGAGCCGCAGAGAACTCAGCGAACTGGCCATTGTTTTGGGAGCGGGCATTGACCGCACTCCCGATGGTCAAGTCATGTTGACTCTGCAGCTGGCCAAACCCAGCACTATTACCGGCGGATGGGGAGGCGGGGCCAGGGGGATAGAACCGTCTGCCTGGGTGGTTTCCGGGACGGGCAAAACCGTCCTTGATGCCCAAAAAAGATTAGCCACCCGGATCTCCCGCAGTATTTACTGGGCACATAGCGCTATTCTGGTTTTCGGGGAAGAAGCGGCCCGCCACGGAATACGCCGGTATATAGACTTCTTCCTCCGCTCGCCGTATTCCCGTGAAACTATGTGGATCATGGTGGCTAACGGGGAAGCTAAAGATATCCTGGAAACCTGTTCAGAAATGGAAAACACTTCAGCGCAGGACATCGCTAACTTGGCCAGGTCCCGAACGGGCTATTCCGTAAATTTGAAGGATTTTACCATTATGCTGGCCAACCAGGGAACCAACCCCATTGCCTCCCGGATTGACCTTATTGACTATAGCATTAACTCTGGGGGACTGGCCCGGGCCAAAAGTGTAATGCAGAAGGGAGCCGCCCTTACCGGTACAGCTGTGTTTCATGACGAAACGCTGGCAGGTTTTCTGGACGAATCGGAAACCCGGGGTCTGCTCTGGCTCAGGGGTGAGACCTTGAAAGGAGTTATCAGTGTCTCATCCCTGACCGAACCGGGTAAAGAAATGTCTATAAATATAATCCGCGGCGCTACGGAAGTACAACCGCAATATGAAGGGGAGTCGGTATGGTTTGATGTGAAAATAGTTATTGAAGGTGATTTATAGGAGCAGCAGTCCGGCGAGGAGATAACGGAACGGCAGGTCCGTAAGGCCATAGAGGAAGAAATGGCCGGGGAAGTGGAAGATAAGGTCAGGCTTGCTCTGGAGAAGGCACAGGGGGAATACAGGGTAGACATCTTAAATTTCGGGGAAAGTTTCCACCGGAAGTACCCCAAAGTGTGGCCTAAGCTGAAAGACAGTTGGGATGAGGTATTCGCCGGCTCCGGGGTTAACATCACGGTGGAGGCGCATTTGAGACGCAGCGGCTTAGAGACTAAAAGAACAAGCGAGAAAGAATAGCTTAAACAAAACTCCGGCGCGTCCGGGAATAGTAATGAAGGTGTGGAGGTGCGAGCGGCCATGCTTGAAGGAGGCAAAATCAGCAGCAGACAGGCCATTTTCTTAATGGTGAGCATGGTCCTGCCCACGGCCTTTCTTTTCATGGCCGCAGCAATTGCCCATCTAGCCAAACAGGACGGCTGGATCTCACTTCTGCTGGCCGTTTTTGCCGCGCTGCTGATCGCCTGGCTGGTGGTTAATCTAAGCCTGCGTTTTCCGGGCCAGACCATCTTTCAGTTTGCAGAGGTAATCCTGGGCAGGTGGCCGGGCAAGGTTGTCGCCTTTTTGTATATCTGGTGGTTAATCCATATGAATGCCGAAATTCTCCGGCAGTTTGGTTCTTTTATGGTTTCCGCCTTTATGCCGGAAACACCGATTATTGTTTTTGAAATACTTGTTACGGTGATAGCTGCCTATGCCGTGCGCAACGGCCTGGAGGTTTTTACCCGGGTAAATGAGATTCTCTTACCGATCATCTTGGCGATGGTTTTTATTGTAAATATTCTTCTTGTACCCGAATTGAACTTAAAAAGATTACTGCCGGTTTATATCGACAATGGAGCTGTGCCCATTATAAAGGGCGCAATTATGCCTTCTGTCTGGTTTGGTGAGATCGTCGTCATGGCCGTGCTGATCCCCTATCTGAACAAAGCAAAAGAAGCTTACCGGGTGGCTGCGTCAGCCACTTTAATTACCGGAAGCATTTTAATCTTTTCATATGTCAACAGCATGGCATTGTATGGTCCCGAAGCCGCGGACGGGTGGATTTTTCCAAGCTTGAACAAAGTCAGGATAGTCAATATAGCCAATTTCCTCGAACGGCTGGAAGCCCTTATTATGTTCGTATGGGTGGCCGGGGGCATGGTAAAAATCAGCATTTTTTACTGGGCAGCGGTGCTGGGCAGCGCCCAGTGGCTGGAACTGAAGGATTACAAACCTCTGGTTTTGCCGGTAGGGGTAATCATTTTGGCTCTGTCCATCATGGCCCATGAAAGTATTCTTGGTTTATATACTTTCTTGGCTACGTCCGCGCTCCCTTTTTGGATAGTATTTCAGGCGTGCATCCCCCTCCTGCTTCTGATTGCTGCCATGCTCAGAGGACCAAGAAAAACCCGACATTGAAGGCGGCAGGCTGCGCTGCTTGAAGGAGGCAGAATTAATTGAGCAAGCTGCCGATCTGGTTGAAAGACATGCTCGCACTTACTCTAAAAAGGGAGTTGGCAAGTTTTATGATAGCATTGGTACTGCTGGCTTTTGCGTTTATTATTTGGCTTGAGGCACCTGGCCTGGTAAAGAAAAAGATGTGGCGTGAATTGGCGGCTTTTTCGGTCTTCCTGATTATCGGCATGGCTCTTACTATCCCGCAAGTATACGGAATACGGCCATTTGAGCCCAACGCGCCGATCGAGACGCTGTTTAAACCCCTGGCCGAATTGCTGAAAAAACCATAAAGTGTGCCTATACTGTTATCTGTCTGCCACATACGTGCAATTATATCAGGCCGGCTTTCTTCCGAACATAACTGCGAAATGATAATACTTATAAACACAGTCAACATCCGAAAAACCGGCCTCTGCCAGCCAGCTTAGCTGTCGGGGAAGAGTTGCTTCCTTATCCAGCTTGATTCTCTCGTAGCCGGATGCTATCTCTTCTTTTGAGAGCCCGCTGCTTTCAACACTTGATTTCCAATGTTTCTTGAAGACGGAATCAGTATATGGCGTATTTCCCAGCACTTGATCGGCGTTTATGAATATCCCGTTTGGCTTGAGCATCAGGTAACACTGCTTGTATAGCTTGAGTTTTTGCTCGTCGCTAAGATGATGGATGGATAAAGCCGAAATGATAATGTCATATTCCCGGAATGGAACGCAATTAGTATAATCGCCCACTATATACTCTACGTCACTAACATCTTTAAATCTTTCCTTAGCAGCCTGAAGCATCTTTTCTGAAATATCGACTAAGGTTAACCTTGCCTCAGGGATTTTGCCCAAGAGGAATGAAGAGAAAAGTCCGGTTCCGGCACCGATGTCTAAAACAATCGGCTTCTCGCACACCGGTTCGAGCAATGATACGGCAACACCGTAAAAATCATTGAAACAAGGAATCAACTGTTTCCTTTGACGGTCATAGTCCATAGAAATATGGTCGAACTTTTTTTGAATTTCACTACTCATGCAAAATCCCCTCCCCGTTTCACCGTTCATCTTGCTTTTTGACTAATTTCATGTTAAAAAGTGTTTAGCGTTCGTTCACAATTATGTTTGTCGATAGTTTAAATTCCCGGAGGGCTTTTATGAAACATACTTATTTATTTTCAGAAGGCATATGGATCGCAAAAGGGATCTATTATGATGAAAACGGTAATCCGTTAAATGTTGAAGGGCAGTCCCAAATAACCCACCTTAAGGATTTATGGTTAAATATTAGCTGTCTGACTCTTTCAGGAGAAAACCCGGTAGAATTGAGAAACGACTATGAAATCGTCCCCTTCGTCAAAGACTTTACTGCATGGAAAGCCTTAAACCCGGAGTTGGGAACATTGTTAGGAAGATTCGTGGTCATTGACGATTCAATTATTTCCTTGTTCAGCACTGAAAAGGGAGATCTATTCGGCTCCGAATTTTTGACCCAAATATGTGCATCTGAGTATATCGGCAAAGGCGTATTATACAATGCAGCCGGCAAAATATCTTCCTGGTCCATTCACCTGGCAAGAGAAGAAGAATAATGGACCGGTTTCTTCGTCAAATTTGGCATAAGCATAATCTCCAGATAAATCGATAATCCGTAAACCGACTGAATACGGACAAGAGTGCCCGGCATTTACTTGGTTTTTTTAAACCATTGTAATGGGTTCAAGTATTTTCTATATTTCATGACTATTTCTCTGCCAAGTATAAAACCACCAATCCAAAATGACGCTTCACCTAAAAAAACAAGCACTGAAGATATTATTACTTTTACGCCGATTGTATAAGGAGTAAAGGGTACGAGCAATAAAGCACCGTAGAAAGCACAAGAAAGAATAACCAGGGCAATGCCGGCTTTCTTTAACCATGGCTTTTTCTCTGTCATCAGCGGCTACCTCCGGATTAAAGGAAATCACATTTTCCACTCTGGCTGAGTGTATGTTAAAAAGTTTGTGAGGCAAAGCGTTGCGGATATTATTCTATGATTGCGGCATCGATATTAGTTTCATCGACTGTAACTATATTGGGCAACGACATGGCACTTACCCTTTAATGATAAGGGATGACTGGCTTGCTTACTTCTACCTTTCACACCAAATTTCCTTCCGCAAGCATTGTTATTTAAGGACGATAAAAAAAGCCACAACTTATGAGGTTTTCATGTGGCTTTCATTTTTTAAGTTCATTTTAGCAGTTCTCTTTCTTTTGGATAGAGCCACAATGTTCTGGCTGATGGTTGTCATTTGCTTTAATTATTCTTCCTGGGAAACAGCAGGCGGGCGCTCCAAAATAATAACAAGGCGCCGGCAGCCAGGTATAAAACGGTGTATACGCCCCAGTAAGGCAGGCCGAAGTTAAAGTCATTTAATATACTATTTGTCCCCAGTATCTCCATCAACACAAAAATAGGGTTGGTTTCTTGCAAAAACTGCGCCACCCCGGTAATGAAGTCCGGGGGCAGGGGAAGGCTGGATGCCGCCGATGCCCCCGCCCGGTAGGAGCGGTCCAGTTCAATCAGGAATACCGAGAGCAGCGCAGTGCCTGCGGACAAGGCGAAGGTCAGCCCGTAGGCTGTGACGGTGCTGACTCCCGTTTTCCTGAAAAAGGCTGAGCAGGCCACGCCGATGCAGCCGAACAGAAACATGGTCACCAGGTAAAAACCAAACACTCCCGCCACCTGGCCCGGCGAGATGCCGCCGTACAGAAAAACAATGCTGTAAAGAGGCAGGGTGGCCGCCACCAGCAGCACCACGAAAGCGTTTGAGGAAACCAGCTTGCTCCAGATGATTTGCCAGGTGGTCAGCCGGGTGGTCAGCAGCACATTCAGCGTCTGCCGCTCCCGCTCCCCGCTGATCGCGCCGGCGGTCAGCCCCGGTGTGACGAAAGCAAGCAGGAACAGTTGGGCAACGCTCAGTAAAATAAAGATTTCCTGGCTGCGGGAAGGTTGATAAAACCCCGGCGCGTTACGCCAATTTAAATAAGTAAAGCCCAGGACAAAGGCGCCGATAACCACCAGGTAAAGCGCCAGCAGCCATGATGCTTTTTTATTGCGAAACCGCTGGCGCAGTTCTTTCAGCAAAACCGGATTAATTTCCGCCATCGTTTGCCGCCTCCTCCCCTGTTACGGCCATAAAGGCCTCTTCCAAGTTGCGCTTAACCTCGCCGAACTCAGCCACCGGCCAGCCGGCGGTGATTATTGCCTGCAGCAGCCCGGCCTGCTCCGCCTGCTCCCCGCTGAAAATGAACTGCACCGACGGCCCGTCCGCATGAGAATCGCTGATACCGGGGCGGGTAGCCAGGTAGGCGGCCAGTTCCTCCGCCCTGTCCAGGACCTCTATTCTCATCTGCCTGGCGCCGCGGGAGACGGCGGTTATTTCCGCCACTGTGCCGCAGGCAACCAGCTTTCCTTTGTCCATAATGGCCACCTCGTCACAGATCTCCGCCAGTTCCGGCAAAATGTGCGAACTGATCAACACCGTTTTATCCATCTGCTTTAAATGCCTGATAATTTCTTTCATTTCCGCCCGGGCCCTGGGATCAAGTCCGGAAGCCGGCTCATCCAAAATGAGCACCTTGGGGTCGTGCACCAGGCAGCGCGCCAGCGCCAGCCGCTGCTTCATCCCCCTGGACAGGGAATCCACGTATACGCCGGCCTTATCCGGCAGGTCGACCAGCTCCAGCAGCCCCGCCGCCAGGTGGGACCGCTGCCCGGCGGGGATGTGGTAGGCGGCGGCGAAGAACTCCAGGTATTCGGCGGCCCGCAGGTCGTCGTACACGCCGAAGAAGTCCGGCATATACCCGATCCTGCCCCGCACTTCCCCCGCTTCCCTGACCACATCCCGGCCGTCTACCGTGACAGTGCCCGCGCCGGGCAGCTGCAGGGTGGCCAGGATGCTCATGGCCGTGGTCTTGCCGGCGCCGTTGGGCCCGATCAGCCCGTAAACCAGGCCTTGGCGAACTGTTAAGCTGAATTGCTCCAGCGCCCTGGTGGCTCCGAAATTTTTGCTGACCCCGTTAAACTCGATCATCAGGACACACCCCTTCCACCGCCAGCCCCGGCCATGCCGGATAAGGCTCGTATATCTCGCCTACCCGTGTAAACTTTACCTTTACCTGATAGCCGTCCAGGTACCGCGATAATTCATCGGCAGCAATCCTTCTCCCCTCGCCGGGAAGCGGCTCCCACTTGTCCTGCTGCCGGTTGTATATTTCCACCGAGTAGGGCACCTGCCCCTGGACAGACTGAAAATCCAGGGCGTCAATCCGGCAGCCGAGCCCGATCGTCGCGTCCCTGAGATCATAAATCAGCTCGGCAGATTTGCCAATCATCGTCATTTTTCCTTCGGCGCCGTATTCTATCCTGCCGTTACTGCCCGCGGAGTAGGGTACTATGGAACCGGCGGGCAGGCGGAACTCGCCTTTTAGCTCCATGTTAATCACCTGTTTTACCAAGACCAGCCCGTGGTCCTCTTTCAGGCCCGGATTGCCGGCTACCTCAAAAACTCCGGGCGGCCCGTCATGCCACCCCAAGAATTGAATGCCGGCCGGTTTGCCGTATTCCCGGCTGTTATCTCCGGAGATCATCCGGCGCTCGCGGAAAAACGGGTCCGTCGCCCGGCCTTCGCCGCTCATGCCGAACAAAAGCGTTTGCGGGCTGCCGGATATGCCATTCCACCTCTCCAGCGTTTCTTCAATGTGCGCCGTCCCCCCGGCGGGGAACGCGCCGATTTTCACCACCCGTCCGCCTAAAAGCAACGCACTGTCCCGCAAGTCCAGGCCGGTTCCATTGACCAAATCACCTTTTACGGTACTCCCGCTGAGGTAAATGCTGCCTTCAATACTGCCCAACCCCCGTTGCAGCCCGTAAGCGGATACCCTTGTTAAAGTGCCATATTTGACTCCGTTAACGTCAATGCTGCTCTTCCGCTCACCTTGACGGATCAGGGCGGGCACGCCGGACGGGCTGCCGTAGTTGCCTGCCGGCAAGGCATACATATTGTCCGCGACGTTGAGCACAAAATCGCCGCCCCTGGAAGCCACCACAGAGGCTCCCGCCCGGACCTCGGCCAGCTCCGGCGTGAATATTTCCACTGTGGCAAGTGTCTGGGACAGGTAATTCTGCAGCCGGTTGCCCGGCGCCAGCAGGTAGACACCACCGGCGACAACCAGCGCCGCCGCGGGCACCAGCGCCCAGGCCCAATCCCTCCGGTCCGCGCGGCGCAGGAGGAAGTACAGCAGCGGTCCCACAGCCGCCGCGTAAACCAGCCACAGCAACGCCAGCGCCGGGAGCGGCGGGCCTGCCAGCCCGGGAATATACGCACTGGCCTCGGTCAGGTTGTCTTGACCGTTCAAGTACGGCATGGAAGACCGTTTGGTTTGACTGGCGGCATTTTCCTTGCTTGAAGCTGTGCCAAACAGGGCCGACCAGACCCCCCGGGCCTCGCCGCCGAGATCCCGCGAGGCGGCTCCGCAGTAAAACACCTGCCCCCGTCCCAGCTCGCGCCCGGCCAGCACCGGGACGCCGTCATCCATAGCCAGGGCGTTTCCGGCCACCAATTTGCCGGAAGCCACTTCCAACGGCCCGCCTGCACGCAGGCCGGCCATTTTGCCGCCGACCGTCTCCCGCCCGGTGACCAAAACCGGACTGATTTCCGCGAACCCCCCGCCCGCGCCGGCCCCGGCGCCGCCAAACAGCGCCAGCGTGCCGCCGGTGTATATCCAATCTTTCAGCGCCCGGATCTGGCCGTCGGTCAAAGCCGCCACGCTGGAAGCATCAACCATAACGATGTCCGCGGCGTTCAATAAAAGACTGTCCGCAGGCAACTCGCCGGGGGACAAATACTTCAAATTCACCTGAGCGCCCTGACTGTTGGACAACCATGCCTGCAGGCCGCTCCCCATGATCTCCTCACTCAAGGCCAGAGCGACACGGCCGCCGCTTACCGCCGCGCCTTCCACCCGCGACTTGGCCAGCACCAGATCGCCGGAGACAAGCTCAACAACCGGCATCGCCGCGGCCAGTTCGCCCGGTATCACCACACGGTATTGCGCTGAAGCATCCGCCGGGACGTTAACATCAACGATGAACCGGAACATGTCCGGCATACTTCTATCTGTTTGCTCATCGTAGTTTCTTACCCTGAGCAGGCCGGCAAACCCCGGCCCCGAGTTTTCCACAGTGACCGTCAACTCCAGGGGCTGCTCGGTTTTATACAAACCGCCCAGGCCGGGCCGCACCTTCATTCCCACCGCCGCCGCGGCGCAAGACGGCAAAGCCGCGCACACCAGTGCCATAGCCAGGACAGCGCAAATTAAAAAGCTACCGTACGGCAGAAAGTTCTTCTTCATAACCATTCACCCCCCCTGGTCAATCTTTCCTGTAAATCTACTTGCGCCAGCGCCACCGTCCCGCCTTCCCGGCGGGCCACCAGCAAGGTTTTGCCTGACTGGCTGAAACCAATTTTCTGGTAATTATTTACCTTATCCAGCAGCAGTGTCCGGGGCTCCCGCACACCCTCAGCCGCCAAATTGCGCAGCCAGTTCAACTCATCCGCTCCATTTCTGGAGTCCGTAGCCAATAGCAGCCGGTCGCCGGACCAGGCATGCCGGCCGGGCTGTTTAAAAGCGATATCGCCTTTGCGGCCCAGGTTGATTGTTCTGATTTCCCCTTGCTCCTGCCGTACTGTGAACAGGGGATCGCCGTCCGGGCTGTAGGTGAGCACCCGTTCGGTGGTTGTAGACCTGATGTAAGCAAGGTATCCCCGCGCTCCCCACGCCGGCCGTTCCCCTTCCGTAAGAAAGACCGTGCCACTGTCACCGGGACCAGTCAGCCAGAGCTCCGGCTGCCCGTTTTCTCCGGCCCGCTCCACTACCAGCCGGGAACCGTCCGGAGACCATGCGGGATGATTTCCCGGGCCCAAGGATACCGGTTCCTTGCCCTTTGTCAGCAAGTATACCTCATTCCGTCCTCCGGATTCGCCCTGGACATAGGCCAGGGTTTGCCCGTCAGGCGACCAGGCCAGTCCGGAAAATTCTTTCCCCTGCCCGGCCGCCAGCAATACCTCAGCTTTCGTCAAAGCTGCTTCCACCTGCTGCGCGGCGCCGGTGCCCAAAGGACCCGGGGGCATAAGCGCCATGATCATTTCCTCGCCGCCTGTATCGTAACGCCGTACCAGCGCCAGCTTGTCACCTGTCCGGGAGAAAGTGGGTGAATCATAGGACTGACCTGTGGGAGGCTCAACCGTGCCGGTTTGATTGCCGTATTGGTCCAGCAGCTGCAGAGTTCCACCCCTGACGGCGATAAAACCTTGCCCCAGCGTTCCGCAGGTAAAATCCAGCGGGCTTTCTTCCAGCCAAAAACGGCTTATTTCTTTAAACCGCCCGGCCTCCAAAGACTTCGGCGCTATCAGCGACCACCATATCCAGGACACTGCCGCAAGCAGCAGCACCGCCGGGATCAGCCAGAAGAAAACCGGCCGCCTGCTCCGGCCGCCCGCGGGGAATAACACCGTAACAGGCCGCTGCCGGTCCGTGCCGCCTTCCATCCGCATCCCGGCCAAACGCGCCCGCAGTTCTTCTCGCAGACGCTCGTTAACCGGAACAGCCTCCCGCACCCGCCGCATATGGCTCAAAAGTTCGTCCAGAGAGTTCCCGCCGGACGCAATGTCCGGCTGAACCCGGTTTTTATCTTTGTTGTATTGCGCGTCCAATGGAGTGATTTTCCCGCTCAATCCTTTCACCCCCCTCTACGTTGCTGAAATATTTATTGCGCAGTGCCTTCAGCGCACGGTAGTGCATCATGCGCACGGCTGTTTCCGTCTTTCCCAATACCTGCGCTATTTGGCCAAACTTTAATTCTCCGGCATACCGCAGAGAAACCACATCCCGCTGTTCCGAAGGAAGCCGCCCCAGCATGTCCCGCAGCAGCCTTACTTCTTCGTCCTGCAGCAGTTCATCCTCAGGGCTGGTCTGCGTGGAACCGGAAAACACCATGTCACCCTCCGCGCAAGGCCTTTCCCGGCGCCCCCGCAGGTAATCGACATAAGCGTTATGGGCTATCCGGAAAAGCCATACCGCGAAAGGAGCATCCCCCCGGTACTTATGGAAATTTTCCAACGCCTTTAAAAAAACCGCGGCGGTAAGGTCGTCGGCATCCCAGGAACTGCTGATCCGGTACCGCAAATACCGGTTTACCGCGTCAAAATGCTGGTCGTAGAGTTCCTCAAAGGACCCTCCCGGCACACGCACACGCTCCAGCCCAATTTTTGTTACCATGCAACAACACTCCCCCGCAAACCCTCCGTGCTGCTTAAACTATACTATCTCAGGTCATTTCTCCGACCGGCCTGTCTACCGTATAGACGGGCCGGCATCCAAAATGTAACGTTAAATAGGCAAAATAACTCCCATGCTATTTTCTGGTCCTACTATTTAGACTTAGAAAACTTGCGGATGGTTTCTAAAATTAGCAAAGGCAAGGGGATTTTTTAAGGCAGCAACCGGTAGTTTTGCGTGTAGAAAAGGCTCAACAACCAGGTAACACTTGGTCTCTGAGCCTTAACAACGCCTAGCTTTAAAAGAGACTTGGCTGCTTGCTTGCTGTGCCGGGAGATGTAGACAAAAATGCTGTCGATGTCGTAATAGGCAGCCTCGGATAGTTCGATTCTCTTACGCATTGTCTATACTCTTTTTTATAGCTGCAAACGTTTCCTCGAAATCCCGCATAGGCGTGCCTGCGGCAATTTCGCAGTCAACCTCCGACAACATCCGCCCCAATCGTTGGCGCGCCATCATCTTCTGATAGGCTTCGCAACTCATTACCACCAGATCAGCTTCGCCGTTCTTAATCACAATAACAGGGGACTGTGTCTCATGGCATATTTTAGAAAATGAATTATAGTCGTGCCGGATTGCAATAGAAGGCTTAATATTTGCTGTGATATTATCTTGCCGGCTCACATTTTCCACCTCTTCAGCCACTATTCTGTCATATTATAGCATAATTGTTATGAAAAATACTAAGGTTATCATATTCTAATCATACAGTGAGGTTGCCATTGAGTTAAAGAACTGCCAGTAAAGGAATTTTTATACCTGACAAATATAATCAAATATCCCAAAAGTATTGACTATATCCAACCAATACATTATTATAAATAATATGAGTAATAGTAATACTATTACTACCGGAGGTAAACTTGTGCAAAGAGAGCAAAATTATTTTACAGATAAAGAATATAGCACTGGCAAAAATTTAGCAGCCCGTACTGAAAAAGAACATGAGGCAACTGATTGTAATGAGTATAACACTGCTCTTTTTTCTGTGCGTGAAATAATGGAACTAAAAGAACTGCTTCAGATAAAAGACAAATTAATGACAGTAGTTGAAGAAGAAGGCATTAGTTATAATAGTATCAATAGCATTAATAGTATTAATAACAATGTTTTTGACGATATAAAACCTCAAACGATCCATATAAGCCAAAAGGTTTTCAAAGAGTTTAAAATGTTTACTAAAGAGCATAATACGACTTTAAAGCAGGCAGTATCATCGGCTCTGCTCCATTATATGAACAGCTTTAAAAATAAATAAGGAGCATTCCTGTAATTATTGAAAACGGCCTTTGAAAAAAGAGACGCCCATCAATACAATGGTAATGTGCTGATCCCGACAAGAAAGGCACAAAACCAGATTGAGGAGGCGCCTCTATATGAAGCGTACACAAAATGAAAAGATTTCGCAAATAAAAATTGAAACCTTGGTTGTTGGAATTGACATCGGAAAAGAAACCCACTACGCCAGAGCATTTGATTACAGAGGGATTGAACTGGCCAAGCTGCTGGTATTTAGCAACACAGCGGAAGGATTCGAACTCCTGGACCTGTGGATGCGGAACATATGTAAGCAGCAAGAAAAGACAGAAGTCATTGCCGGCTTTGAACCCACTGGACATTACTGGTTTACACTGGGAGACCACCTCAACCGCCAAGGCCATAAACTGGCCATAGTCAACCCCTTTCATGTCAAACGGACTAAGGAACTGGATGACAACAGTCCCACTAAGAATGACAGAAAGGATCCGAAGACCATCGCCATGTTGGTGAAAGACGGGCGTTACCGGGAAGTGTACATACCGGACGACATCTATCAGGAACTGCGTGAAGCGGTGGCTGAAAGAGAACGGTTGCAAGAACAGCTGACAGCTATCAATAACAGAGTTATTCGCTGGCTGGACATAAGGTTTCCGGAGTTTACAGAGGTATTTAAGAAATGGACAGGAAAAACGGCAATTCTGACACTGCGAGTGTTTCCAACACCGGACAAGGTTTTGGAAGCAGGCGCGGACAAAATATTAGCCACATGGAGGACAGCAGTAAAGCGCTCTGTAGGCATAAAAAGAGCACAGGCACTGGTAAAAGCGGCATCCAACAGCATTGGCAGAACCATCGGTCGTGTAGCTTCAGAAGCCAGCCTGCAGAACCTGCTTGCAGAATACGAATTATACCAGGCGCAGCAAGAACGATTGGAACAACTGATGTGGGAACTGCTGCTTCAAGTGCCAAATGCAGACAAACTATTAAAGATCAAGGGAGTTGGAATGGTTACGGCTGCGACCTTTGTCGGTGAAACCGGAGATATCCACCGGTTTGAACATCCGCGCCAAATACAAAAACTGGCCGGTTGTAACCTGGTAGAAAACAGCTCCGGCAAACACAAAGGCAAGACCACTATAAGCCGACGGGGACGAAGGCGATTACGGCATGGGCTGTTCATGACCATGATTGCTATCCTGGGTAGAAACCAGGAATTCCAGGAACTACACCACCGTAACCTAACAAGGGAAAAGAACCCGTTAAACAAGATGCAGTCCATTATTGCCCTCTGCGGCAAGCTCATCCGGGTATTCTACACAATCCTGAGCAAGGGAGTTGACTACGACCCGGAAAAGATGATGGGCGATATTCAACAGTCGATGAAGGTGGCTGCATAAAGACGCTGAAGACCCCTGAAACGATAGAGAAAGCAAGAACAAATCATCGTCGAGTGGAAAGTGCCGCAACCAACAAGACGACTATGTGGAAGACCCAGTTATGCACAGGTATTGAAAGCACTTTGAAAACAGAGAGCCGGGACAGTCAGGTTGAATTTATCCATTAGGGCAAAGACCCAGTCTAGGAGCATGACTGACGTTCCACCTCTTGGATAGGCAGAACGAAGGAATTTAGGGCTAAGACCCAGGAAGACATGGGAGGTTTGCTGCCGGGAGACGATGTGGAATCCCACGGCCATGATACAAAAAAACATGCGGCCCTGGGTAAAGATACGCATTGTCATCCATAATTACACATTGATGTTAATATCAAGAGATGGGCTATCTGGAAACAAAGTGAAAAACTAAGAAATATGAAGATATTTTAAGATAATCAAAGTACATTAAGGGAGGAATTATATACTACGATTTATATCTTAAAAGCAATATATCAAATCAAGCTCCTCAGACAACTGAAGCGAAT
>NZ_MVQM01000078.1:0-4843 GCF_002067195.1 Pelotomaculum sp. PtaB.Bin117
GGTTATTTGCTGGTGCGCCCGGCAGGAATCGAACCTGCGCTTCCGGCTCCGGAGGCCGGCGCTCTATCCCCTGAGCTACGGGCGCATAACCAAACCAATAAAATTAAGTTACTATAATATTATATCTAAATTCAACTTTATTGCAAGGGAAGGTTTTGGGGAAGTATTCTGGGAGTTACGATTTACTACAGGTTTATTTGCTTTATGGCGGCCTTTAAAATATCCGCCGAGCGCCGCAAGGCATCTTCTTCCTCCCCTTTCAGCGGCAATTCCAGCGGACTTCCCCGACCCCGCGAGTTTACTACAGCCGGCAGGCTCAAACAACAGCCGCTGATGCCGTAAGCGCCGTCAATCAGCCCGGATACTGTCAGGATGCTGTACTCATCGCGGATAATGCTTTCACAGATTCGCTTCACCGCCAGGCTGACGGCGTAGTACGTCGCTCCCTTTTTCGAAATAATCTCGTAGCCGGCGTTTCTCACCCTGGCGTCAACCTCCGGCCGGTCGACCGGCGGGATGCCGGCCAGTTCGCAGAAACGACCCAGCCCCGTGCCGGCGATGTACGCCAGGCTCCAGAGCAGTACCTCGCTGTCTCCGTGCTCTCCCACGACGTAAGCGTGGATATTCCTGGAGGCAACGCCGCAGTGGCAGCTCAGATTATGCCGGAAACGGGAGCTGTCCAGAACCGTTCCGGAACCGAAAACCCGCTCCGGGGGCAGTCCGGTGATTTTCAAAGCGGCGTAGGTCAACACGTCAACAGGATTGCTCACAATTAAAAGGATGCCGTCGCCGCCCACGCTCCGCAATTCGGCAAGGCTCTCCCGCAAAATAGCGTAATTCTTTTGCAGCAGGTCCAACCGGGTTTCTCCCGGCCTCTGGCTTGCCCCGGCGCAGAAGATTACAATGCCGGCGTCCCGGCAATCCTCAAAAGATCCGGCGTATATTGTCACCGGCTTGATAAAAGCAGCGGCGTGCGCCAGGTCCATGGCCTCGCCTTCTGCCTTGGCGCTGTTAACGTCCACCAGCACCAGTTCCGAAACGAGGCCGCTGATAGTCAGGGCGTAAGCCACCGAGGCCCCGACCGACCCGGCTCCCACCACGGCAGCCTTCCGGTTCGACTTGCTCAGAATTGGTAATCAACTCCGTTTTGTTTTTTCACTATTATACCCGGCTGAAGCAAGGAAGATTCCGGAACTGTCCGGCCATAACCAGCATAGTGATGTATATCAAATCACCAGTACAGGTATCATAAAAAACATATATAAACCATGGCCGTTGCGGCAATAAAAGCGCCTCGCCGCCCTAGAAATCCGTGTAAATAAACCTGGACTCCTGGCCGGTGCTGAATAACACCGCCAACACAATAATTATCGTTAATATAAGAGCTTTTAAAACATTTAAAATAACGACCCTGACCATAAAATAACATCACCACCTAAAAATAATTCCGAGCGGCTCAAACAGGACGCCCAGGATGTAAAACGCGTTTCTCAGATTCGTGGCAAAAAATACCCAGCCGACACAGACAAAATGAAAAGTTAGAACAACGGATACCGTTTTTATTAGCGGAGCCGGCAGTTTTTCAACATAGCTGACGATCGCAGAGGCTTTTTTCCGGTAGAGTCTATGAAAACTCATCCCGACCCCGTGGTAGAAACCCCACACCGCGAAATTCCACGCCGCGCCGTGCCAGAGGCCGCACAATACCATGGAAATAAGGAGATTTCTAATGGTAAAAAACAGCGACCCCCTGTTCCCGCCCAGGGGAATGTAAAGATAATCCCTGATCCAACTGCTTAAGGACATGTGCCAGTTGTTCCAGAAAGACGCTATATTCGGCTGCAGGTACGGCCGGTTGAAATTTTCCGGCACCCGGAAGCCCAAAAGCCTGGCGCTGCCGATGGCGATGTCCGAATAGCCGGCGAAATCAAAATAGATTTTTACGGCGAAGGCATAGACAGCCACCCATAAATCCTGCGCGGAGACGCCGGCAGGATTTGCCAGAGGCCAGGTATAATATAACATGCTGTCGGCAATGATTACCTTCTTCCCAATGCCGATGATGATGCGGTACAGGCCGTCGCTGAGGAATTCCAGCCGAAAGGCGGTTTGACCGCGCAACTGCTCCAAAAACGGCTGAAACCTCTTAATGGGCCCTGACACCAAAGTGGGAAAGAAGAGCCCGAAAGCGGTGAATTCAATTAAGCCGGCCTTGGGCGCCACGCCTTTGTAGGTGTCCGCCAGGTAGTGGATAAATTCGAAAACAAAAAAGGACAAGCCCAGCGGCACAACCAGGTCAGGAACGGTAAAGGCGCTTTCCCGGTGCAGCACGCCGGAAAGATGATTCAACGCTGACGCGAAAAGTTTCAGGTACTTATAGTAAGCTAGCGCTCCGAGGCAGACAGCCAGGGACACGATGAAAATTGCCTTTATGCTTGATGAACTAACTAATCCGCCATGCGGCTTTTCAAATTTAATTCGATAAATGACGGCGCCGAACCCATAAGCCGCCAGGAGCAGGGCAACGATCAGCAGGGTGTGCACGGGATAATAATAAGTGTAAAAAACCAGGCCCGCCAGAACGAGTGCCATGGGGCGGCCCTTGGAGGGAATAACCGTCCAGTAAAGGATGGAGAATGTCGCCAGGAACGCTCCGTATATCCACGTGTTAAAAATCATCTGGCATGGACTCCTTGCAGGTATGGCCGCAGGTCCCTGCTCAAAAGTTCGGCCATGGCGGCGTTCCCGCCGTCAAGCATGTGCAGGGAATCATGGAACAGCTCCTGCGGGATGGCGTCCTGGTAATTAAAAAACGCGATATCCCTTTGGAGCGCCGCCCGCGCAATGATGCCGGTGTTCTTCTCATATGCGTCGTAGTCAAGCAACTGGTATCGCTGCAGCAGGGCATGGTTGACCGGGCTCAAAAAAATGACCGCCGGGATTTCATTTTCCTCCAGGTAGCGGCAGAGTTCCCGATAGTACTTGAAATCCACATATAAATCAAGGACATCACTCTTCACGTGGGCTCCGCTCTCGAACCGGAAACTACTGTCAAACCCCATCCGGTGGTAAACATACCATTCGGCCCATAAATTAGAAGCGACGAAGAAGAGCGCCAGAGATACCAGAAATGCAATTCTTCCCGCCGTTTGCTGTCTCACTTCATGTCCTCCCCAAAAGGAACACTTACGCACTCATAACTTTCTTTCGACAAAAGTGGAGCATTCCCTTTTACAAACTTTTTGGTAAACAGCATTGAGCAACATCCCAGGTTGCAAACCGGACAAAAAACCACCCCCGGCAAAATCCATGTGTGGATGGTTTGACGGGGTGGACAAGAAGTCAAGGATTAGCGAGCTTAAACAAAGTCCCCGCCGGGATTAAGCACAGCCAGTGTTAATTATCCTGTTAGCAAAGGGTTTCTCTGACTTACATTTATGTCGATGAGGGTAACCGGAACAATCTAAGCATTGATAAACCCTAATTTGCTCTTATACCCATTTTCACTGGTACGGTTATACTCATTCCGGAAAACCAGAGTCCTGGCCTGACCCCGCCTATTTCTTACCGAAATGAAGCAACAAATAAAGCTGTAACCAAGAATTGCACATTACCCAAATGGTTACGTGACGCCGGAGAACAAGCTGGTTTAAATTTCTCCCAATTATTACAAACTTCTATCAAAGAAGCACTTGGTATTAAATCAGCAAAGACGTCTTTCCCTGACGACTCGCCCCTCGTGATGAAATATTGGGCACGTTACCGACATAACCTTGCGTTCCTTCATGGCAGCTTACAGAGATTATTTCAATATGTTTGGAATATTATCTATTATAATCCGTCCAGAGGACTATATAGGTGGGTAGGTAGTGAATGGGTGGTCGATATGGTATAATGTCATTAAAACATTGAGGTGATATAGCATGGCCATTGAACGTCTGGCTGAAGAAATACGTAAACTAACCCCCAGTCAGCGTGAAAAACTGTTTAAAATGTTTAACGCGCCTGTTTCTGAAGATGAAAAAAGAGGTGGTCCAAACGACCCTTTCTCTCGGTTGATTGGAAAGGTTAATGCCCCCAAAGATGGTTCTCAGCGGTATAAGGAGGATTTATATGGTGGCAAGGCCCCCCTCTAAACTTTTTATCGACTCTGCTGCATTAATTGCTATATTTAGCAAAAACGACCAGTATCATGATAATGCCGTTGATTACTATGGTTCGTTAACCAAGAAAACAATACTAATTACAACAATACTTGTAATATCAGAGACTTATACGTGGTTCAGATACCATGTAAACTACAGAACAGCCATAGAATTCTTAGATGTTATTCAGGATTCCATTGCCTCTAAATGGTTAAAAATTATCTACCCTGATCCAGTTCTGGATACTCAAGCGCAAGTAATCTTGCGCCAATTTCAAGACCAGAAGTTATCATATGTTGATGCAATAAGTTTTGCTGTAGTCGAAAACATGAAAATAAAAGACGTATTTGGTTTCGACTCTCATTTTCGTATTAAAAAAACAAATATTTGGCCCCTGGGCTTATAGTCGATTTTAACTCGCAGGAGCCATCAGAACTCTAATGTAAAAATTTTTGGCTATCCGGATTTCCACTTTTTTAATCAGAGTTACCACCTCCTCGGCAAAAAAACCCTAAGCCTTGTCATCTTGGGCTTTGGGGTTTCTATTTTGGTATGCCTACCAGTGTGCCGATTAAGGAGATTTCTAATGGTAAAAAACAGCGACCCCCTGTTCCCGCCCAGGGTAAAAATCATCTGGCATGGACTCCTTGCAGGTATGGCCGCAGGTCCCTGCTCAAAAGTTCGGCCATGGCGGCGTT
>NZ_MVQM01000079.1:0-9449 GCF_002067195.1 Pelotomaculum sp. PtaB.Bin117
TCCTTTAGAGCGTCGTCAATACCCATGCGCTGCATAATTCGCTGCAGGCGCTCAACTGACTCCTCGTTGTTCAAATCGGTCATGGCAACGTGACGCCGGACTTCTCTACCTCCGACGATAAAACAATTATCCTCACGTTCGACCGTAAATCGCGGCTGCGCAACGTGCGTGACATTATATTGCGGTTCAACGGCAGGCTGCGCTTCCAGGGGAAGTTCCTCCAGCAAATCGGCTACTCTGTAAATCAGGGCGTCAAGGCCGCTCCCGGTAACAGCCGAGATTGGGAAAATATCATACTGGTCTTGATAAATATCTTTAATTCTGGAGAGGTTTTCCGCCGCTCCGCTTAAATCCATCTTGTTCGCGGCGACGACTTGCGGCTTTTTACCGATGGCGGGATTGTACAAAGTCAGTTCCCGGTTGGTCACCCGCAGGTCATCCACCGGGTCACGTCCTTCGCTGCCCGCGGTGTCAAGAACATGCACCAGCAGGCGGGTGCGCTCCACATGCCGCAAAAAATCGTGGCCCAGACCGGTACCCGCATGGGCGCCTTCAATTAAACCCGGTATGTCGGCCACTACGAAACTGCGTCCGTCTTCCAGACGCACCATGCCAAGATTCGGCGTTATCGTCGTAAATGGATAATCGGCAATTTTGGGCTTGGCCGCGGACACCCGGGATATTACAGTTGATTTGCCCGCGTTGGGGAATCCCACCAGGCCGACATCAGCCAGCAGTTTGAGCTCCAGTTCAAGCCAGCGCTCTTCTCCGGGTTCACCCTTTTCAGCCAATTTGGGCGCTTTGTTATGGGGGTTGGCAAAATGCACGTTTCCCCTGCCGCCCCGCCCGCCCCGGGCCGCCACTACCTCCTGGCCGTTACCAGTCAGATCAGCGATTAGTTCACCGGTTTCCGCGTCTCTGATCACTGTCCCCACCGGCACACGAATAGTCAGGTCATCACCTGATCCGCCATGCTTGTTTTTGCCCTCACCATGACGGCCGCGCCCGGACTTGTAATGACGCTTATAACGAAAGTCAACCAGTGTGCGCAGCCCCTCGTCGGCGCGCATAACAACATCCCCGCCCCGTCCGCCGTCGCCGCCCCAGGGGCCGCCTTCCGGAACGTATTTTTCCCTGCGCATGGCGACACAGCCATTTCCGCCGTCGCCGCCCTTGACAAAAATTTTTGCTTTATCGTAAAACATCTTAGATTCACCTGACCGGTAGTTTAACCATTAATTGCGTCTTTACGGGGAAAAATCAAAAAAATTTCTATGCCGCTGTTGGCAATCGCCATGTTGACCCGGCCGCCGTGCGGGCTCAGGAGTTCTCCAACACTGGCGAGCCTGTTTTCAAACCGGCGCAAATCTGTCTGAGGAGGTTCCGGGAATAGCAGCCGGCAATCATATTTTTTATCATTCTCATTCAAAATAATCTCAAGGCGTTTCCCGGTGACTTCCGGCGAAAAAATTGTTTCAAGCGTGCAATCCACCAACTGCTCGATAGCCTGTCCAATCACCTGACCCGGCACTCCGCAGCCGGTTAAATCCGAGTTAACAGTTAACTCGACTTCCACTTGATATTTCGCCGCTTCATTCAAGCAGTAAAGCAAAGCTAAAGAAACCTCCGGTATTTTAACCCTGCTAGTTTTGCTCGCATGGGCAATCTCCAAACCAACTTGGCTAATATACTCCCGCGCCCTGTCAACTTTGTTTAACTGCAGCAAACCGGAAATAACTTGCAGGTGGTTCAAAAAATCATGCCTTTGCACCTGAATAATTTCTAAGTAGTTCAATAAATTCAAACACATCCCTCCTTCTGCATCTGCTGCAGCCCGTAATAATTAATAAGCGGTCCCCTCCGGGACCGCTGCACTTCTTATCCAACCACTACTGCCTCTGGCGGGTTCACACTGACGATCTTTTTGTCCCTGCCCTTCCGCTCAAAGCTGACTATACCGTCAACCGTGGCAAACAGGGTATCGTCCCCACCCTTGCCAACATTGCGACCCGGGTGGATCTTGGTGCCGCGCTGGCGGACCAGAATATTTCCTGCTAAAACGAACTGGCCGTCAGCCCTCTTCACACCGAGCATTTTCGGTTGAGAATCGCGGCCGTTGCGTGAACTTCCCACACCTTTCTTGTGTGCCAAAACAATCACCTCCAGTACCTAATTTCCGTTAGACTATTTTAAACTAAGCCTCAATTTTTTCCACGGTAACCTGGGTAAACGCCTGCCTGTGCCCCTGCTTGCGGCGGTAATTTTTCTTAGCCTTGTACTTATAAACGATTATTTTCTTGCCCCTGCCGTGCCTGACCACCTTAAAAAACACTTTGGCGTCCTGCACAAACGGCGCGCCCACTACTAATTCGCCGTCCTTAACCACTGCCAATACTTTGCTGATTTCCACCGTTTCACCGGCAACGGCAGGCAACCTCTCAATATAGAGAGTTTCGCCTTCTTGAACGCGGTACTGCTTGCCGCCTGTTTCAATGATTGCATACAATACTATCACCCCGTAATATCAGGACTCGCCGGAATCAGGTAGGAGAGTTCCTCCGTTCTTAAACAAACGCGACCTATTCCGAGCGGTATAAGCGCAGGTAAAAACACCTACGATATAAGATTTTAACACATCAAGCAAATTTGTCAAGACCGCCGCACTTTATTCACCAATAACTTTTATAACCAGTCTCTTGTTTCGCCGGCCGTCGAATTCAGCATAGAAAACTTGCTGCCAGGGGCCAAGGTCCAATTTGCCGTTAGTCACGGGCAAGGTTACCTGACAGCCCACCAGCAGATTTTTAAGATGGCTGTCCCCGTTGGTTTCCCCGGTGCGGTGGTGGCGGTAATCTTCTCTAAAAGGAGCCAGTTTTTCCAGCCATTCGTCAATATCCGACAATATGCCGGGCTCGTCGTCGTTAACCCACACCCCGGCTGTGATATGCATGGCTGAAACTAAAACCAGGCCTTCTTTGACGCCGCTTTTTTTCACCACATCTTCCACCGGACCGGTAATATTTATGTATTCGCGGTGTTTTCGGGTATTAAAGGTAAGATATTCTGTACTTGATTTCATTTACGAACCTCCTCTACGGCAAAATGATTGCTCCCCGGGCCGGTTAAATTCTGACCGGGCGGGCCTTGGCATAAGTACGGAAAACCTTGCCCACTTCCACCGGGATAGTTTCGCCCACCATCACTCCGGCCCCTTCGATGTTCAGGATAAATCCGTTGACGCGGGCAATACCGTCATTCAAATTGGAAACGTGAGGTTCTTCAACCCTGACTTCCAGAACTTCTCCCGTCTTGACTGGAAGAGAATGCTCCTGAATATCATCGTTGTCGTTGATTGGCTTAATGGTGATCGATTCGATATGGTGCATGGCGGAACCGCGGATGTATAGACTCTTGTTTGTCTTGCCTTCCAAATCCCGCAGACTGACTCCCCCGCTGCCAATCAATCTTGCCGCGACAAGGGGGTTCGCTTCCACCAGGATGGTGTCTGCCGAAGTTTGACGGGCCACATGATAAATCTGGCTCTTAAAGTTGATACCCAGGGTTTCCTCCGAGAGCACCTTCCCCCTGCCGTCACAATAAGGGCAGGGCTTTTGCAGCACTTCCGACAGGCTGGGGCGGACTTTTTTGCGAGTCATCTCGACCAGGCCAAGTTGAGTAATCCCCAAAATATTTGTTTTGGTCTTGTCTTTCTTGATTTCTTCTTCCAATACATGCAGCACTTCTTGACGGTGCTCTTCTTTAATCATGTCAATAAAGTCAACTATTATTATCCCGCCGATGTTTCGCAAGCGAAGCTGTCTGGCGATTTCCCTGGCCGCCTCCAGGTTGGTTCTGAGTACGGTATCTTCCAGGTTGGTGGTGCCGACATACTTGCCTGTGTTCACATCCACGGCGGTCAATGCCTCTGCCTGGTCGATAACCAGGTACCCGCCGCATTTTAGCCAGACTTTTCGCTTTAGCGCCTTCTCTATCTCCTGTTCAATTCCATATTCGGTAAATATATTTTCCCGCTCTTCCAAGAAAACCTTCATTTTTAAATGGGGTCCGGTAATGTCCAGCAGGTCGAGAACCTTTTCATACTCGTAACGGGAATCCAGCGTCAGACGGTCGACATCCTCTGTAAAAACATCTCTTAATATACGCTGGACCAGCACCAAATCACGGTGCACCAGATTGGGCACCGGCCCGTGGGCCGCCCTGCTGAGAATTTTCCGCCACAGTTTGGTTAACATATTGATATCCTGGCGGAACTCTTCTTCCTCCACTCCTTCCGCCACCGTCCGGACAATTACCCCCATTCCCGCCGGCTTAACCTTCGAGGCTAGATCTTTCAAACGATCCCGTTCTTTTTCCGAATCAATCCGGCGGGAAATGCCGATGTAATCCACCGTAGGCATTAATACCAGAAAACGGCCGGGCAGGGTGATGTGTGTGGTAACCCGCGGCCCTTTGGTACCAATCGGCTCCTTGACAATCTGCACAACCATTTCCTGGCCTTGTTTTAAAATGTCACAAATGTTCAATCCCAAAGCCGAACCCGTCTGGCCGGATCCTTCCGCAGACCTGGCCGGCAGCGCGTCTTCAATATATAAAAAAGCGTTCTTCTCCAGGCCGATATTGACAAAGGCCGCCTGCATCCCCGGCAGCACATTCTCCACCCGCCCCTTGAAAATATTGCCTACAAGGCGCTGGTTGACCGACCGCTCAATATATATTTCCACAGGTACTTTGTCTTCTAAAACAGCAACCCTGTTTTCTTCTTCCCCAACGTTGACCACTATTTCTTTAAACATAACCTATCCTCTCTTTATTTACACCATTAGCTTATTAATAATCTTGCCATAATGCTTTTTTCTCTTCCCCAAATCTTGTAAACACACCGGTCCTGCTTAATACAAATCCGCTTTTTAAAGGCAAGTCCACGGTTTCCATTAAGGCTTCCAACACTTCCTCAAACCGGACATTGCCGTTGCTTCCTGCTTTCAATTCCGCTTCCAAGATAATTATATCATTTTCAGACTTGCCTGACAGCGTAAAAATCCCCGGGCGGATATTCTGTTTCTTCTTTCCTCCTGTTTTGAGCTTTCGCTCCGCCCATATCTCCGGCCGGGCCATGAAAGAAGAAATGACGCTGTCCAGTTCCTTGCGGCCAAAGGGCCGGCTCAAATTCGCCAAAGCGCGGTAGGTGGCGCAGTCAACAGCCGCCATTAAAGAGGTAGACTGGTCCGGAATTGAACGGACTTCAAGCAGCCGGAGCCCCTCTGGCAGAACGCCGGAAAGGGCCCGGAACACTTCCCCCGCCGGCAAGTCAGCGGTTAGTTCAATGTCGGCGTATTCCGCCTCCCCTGCCGTGCCGACACCCAGCGGAGCGGCAAAGGAAATTTTCGGGTGAGGATTAAAACCCTGACTGAAGGCCAGGGGCAGCCCGGCCCGGCGGCCGGCCCGCTCAAAGGACCGCAGCAAATCAAGATGGGAGATATACCTGGCCGGCCCTTTCTTACTGTACTGCATCCGGTAACTGGGCGTCACCCTCACCCCCCGCGTAATCCGGTTCAACTTCCAGGCCGGGGCACAAGCCGCAGCCGGAACAAGCGCCTGTCCGGCAGTCGTCCGTGGTTTCACCGGCCAGAGCCCGCTGATGTTCCAGCATCAGATATTGTTTTGACAAACCGGCCCCGATATGCTCCCAGGGCAGTACACTGTTATATTCATAACGCCGGTAAGCGTACCAGCCGGGTTCGAGCCCCGCCTGCCGGAAGGCTTCCAGCCACTTTTCAAAATAAAAATTTTCCGACCAGCCGTCAAATTTACAGCCCAAATGAAAAGCGTTTTCCAGCACCGCGCCCAGCCGCCGGTCACCCCTGGCGAATACCGCTTCCATAAAGCTCACGGCAGTATCGTGATAGTTGAAGACCAGCCCCCGCTCGCGCAGCCCGGCGGCCAGGTAAGCTTGTCTTTCTTTAAGGACTGCCAGCGGAAGCTGCGGCTCCCATTGAAAGGGAGTATGCGCTTTGGGCACGAAGGAAGAAACGCTGACAGTCACCCGCAACCGGCCGCGGCGCGCGCCGGCTTTTCTGCCCCCGGCCAGCACCTCCCGGGCCAGGCGGATGATCCCGTCCAGGTCCTCGTTTGTTTCTGTGGGCAGGCCGATCATAAAATAGAGTTTGACCGCCTGCCAGCCTTCCCGGAACGCCACTTCAGTGGCGGCCATCAGATCTTCCTCAGTAACCCCTTTGTTAATCACATCACGCAGACGCTGGGTGCCGGCTTCCGGCGCCAAGGTGATGCTGGACCGCCGTACTTTCTGAACCTCTTTCGCCAGTTCCATGGAAAAATTATCAACCCTCAGCGAGGGAAGGGAAACGCCCACACCGCGGCCGGCATGCTCTTTAATAAGCGCGGCAATCACGCTGCGCACCGGGGTATAATCACTGGTGCTGAGGGATGTCAGAGAAATCTCGTCATAACCGGTTTGCCGGACGAGTTCAGCGGCCTGCCGCAGCACCGTAGCCGGCTTTTTCTCCCGCACCGGCCGGTAAATCATGCCGGCCTGACAGAAACGGCACCCCCTGGTGCAGCCCCGCAGCACCTCGATCATGATCCGGTCATGCACTATCTGGGTGGAAGGCACCACCGGCCGGGTCGGAAAAGAAACCTTGTCCAGGTCCCGGACCACCCTTTTTTCAACAACTTCCGGCACTCCTTCCAGCACCGGTTCCACTTTGCTGATTTCGCCGTCTGCCCGGTACTCAACCCGGTATAACGAAGGCACGTAAACTCCCGGCACCCGCGCGGCCTCCGTCAAAAAATCCTTTCTGGCCAGGTTCCGGCTTTTTGCTTCCCGGTAAGAATCCAAAAAATCTTCAATCGCTTCTTCGCCTTCCCCAATAACAAACAGGTCGATAAAATCAGCCAGCGGCTCAGGGTTAAAAGCGCAAGGGCCGCCGGCGATAACCAGCGGGTGTTTCTCACCGCGCAAGTTGGATCTTAAAGGAATGCCGGCCAGATCAAGCATATTCAAAACATTGGAATAACACATTTCATATTGCAGAGTAAAGGCAATAACGTCAAAATCACGGACCGGCCGGTAAGATTCCAGGGCAAAAAGGGGCAGGCCGTGCTCCCGCATTTTTTCTTCCATATCAGGCCACGGCGCGAATACTCTTTCCATCAGGGCGTCAGACCGGCTGTTAACAACATGATAAAGAATCTGCAAGCCCAGGTGGGACATGCCCACCTCGTAAACATCAGGAAAGGCGAATGCCACCTTTATGTCAGCTTTAGCCCAGTCCTTCCGGACGATATTCCACTCACCCCCGGTATAGCGGGCGGGCTTTTGCACCAGCGGCAGAATTTGCTCGAGTAAATCCATATGATATTGTGTCCCCCATTAATACTTCCGGCGGCAAGCGCAACTGCAAACATCCGGCAAAACCTTTACCACTAGTATAACCAAAAGCCGCCGGGCAAATATTCTCTTGGAGTATTATTCTACAATCAATATGGAAACCCTTTCTATAAATAATCACCCCACATGTGCTCCTGATGATTAAAAACGTGCAGAGATGACTTCAAACATGTGGATCTAACAACTTGCCGACAGGAAGATCCACCCCCTTCGCCAGCAATGCGTCAATTATCTGAACCTCACTGACCACACCTTTATATTGCCAGTCGTGGCCAAGCAGCAGCACCAGGTGGAACCGCTGCGGCAGGAACGCCTGGATCAAATGTCCCAACCGTACCGTATCAAGAGCAACGAGCGGTTCCCCGGGCAGCACGCCTGCCGCCGCCAGCTCATTTTTTTTCTGAACGAGGTGCCGGATAAAATGGTAAGGCGCCAGGCTCTTTTCCCGTGTGGCGGCATAAAGAAGAAACAGTCCCGTGATAATGATATCCAGACCCGACACACGCATTACCAGACCAATTAATCCACCGGCTGTAATCACAACACCCCAGAACTGCCCCCACCAGGCTGCCAGGTAAGTAGCCTTCCTCAAACCGGTCCTTCTGGCCAGGTAGGCGCGGAAAACCCTGCCGCCGTCCAGGGGCAGGGCCGGAAGCAGGTTGAAAGCGGCCACCATCAGATTGCAATGAAGAAAAAACAGCCCCAGGTCTTTATCCCACAGGCTGTGATTATTTAACACCATCCCCAGGCCAGTCAAAAAAAGATTGGCGGCCGGTCCGGCAACAGCGACACATACTTCTTTGGCGGGGTCAAAAACGATATCACCGCCCATGCGGCTGACACCGCCAAACCTGCACACCCAGACGGCGGGCGGCGACTACATGCGCCAACTCATGGAAAAACACCACGGCAAAAGCAATCAGCCCCTTTCCGAGCACACCGGCCACAAAAAACAGCCCGAGCAGGGCCAGAAAATAATTGTTCAAATGAATTTCCACCCCGGAAATACGGCCAATCTTCAAAAGCGACACCACCCTGTTCATTAGTCAGGAGTCAGAATTCAGAGTCAGAAGTCAGTATTTTTAAAGACATAAACCATGCTCTCTTTTTCGCTCCTGTCCTCTGACTCCTGACTCCTTGCACTCTTTAGAAAACTAAGCTTTACTCTTAATTCAAAGGTTGCAACCTGGTCAGAGGATCTATCAACTTGTTGTTTTCCCGCATTTCAAAGTGCAGGCCCCCGCCGGGGATGTCGCCTTCCGTTCCTATTTCTCCAACAGTCTGGCCGGCCTGCACCTGCTGTCCTTCGTTAACAGCAACCCTGGCAAGCTCACCGTAAAGGGTAAAACTGCCCTGGTCATGCTCCAGCAATACATACTTTCCTACCGCCGCGCTGTCACCTGTGCGTTTCACCTTGCCGTCCTGCACCGCTCTAACCGCGCTGCCGACGGGCGCGGCAATATCAATCCCGCAATGGAAACGCTCCATACCGTCAATCGGGTCAACATTCATACCATACCCCCGGACCACCTTGCCGGAAACCGGCACCGGCAACATCACACTGACTTCATCCTGTTGAGGTTTTGTGGCAACAGGCTGGACGGCGCCCCAAAAAGGCCAGTCCGTGTTTGCAACCTGTAAACCGTACTGAACTACTTTTTCCAGCGCAGGCTGATAGTTCCACTCAGAAGTCAGCACATTTCTCAAAGTTTCTTTCACTTCTATGCCCCAGGGGCTGTGGGTCTCCTTGACGGCCCAAAATACCATGAAGACCAGGAGAGCGACAGCGGCCCGGTAAAGATTATACCTGCTGCCCCCACCGCGTCCCGGCTTCCTCCAGTGAGGCTGCTGGTAACTTGAAATCCAGTCGTCGTCTTTTTTCAATAATCCACCCGTCTTGAAATCAATCCCTTTCAAAAGTGCCACCCCCCTGACTTATCGTAAGCTTGTCTGTAAAGCATATTTTCCTTTATCAGGAAATATGACTGGTCAAAAAAAATCCCGTACCACTTTGATAGTG
>NZ_MVQM01000080.1:0-37224 GCF_002067195.1 Pelotomaculum sp. PtaB.Bin117
TATCTTGACCATGTCAGGACTGCTTGAGGCGCGTCCCAGAGTCGGGTATTTTCATAGCGGCAAGTTTCCGCACCAGATTGTGGCCAAAAAGATCCACAGCATACTTGTTGCCGATATTAAGTCGGTTCCTATTGTTGTGTCGGAAAAATGCTCTGTTTATGACGCGGTGGTCACCATGTTCATTAAAGATGTCGGTACTCTCTTTGTGGTTAAAGAAGGCGGGCTGTTGGAAGGGGTTATTTCCCGCAAAGACTTGCTCAAAACAACTCTTGGCGGCCAGGATATTCAGAAACTGCCGGTTGGAGTGGTTATGACCCGGATGCCCAACGTGCTGTTCACCCACTCCGAAGAGTCAGTATGGTCGGCAGCCTGGAAGTTAATCACTCATGAAGTTGACGCTTTGCCGGTCGTGCGCAAGGTTGCTCAGCCGGACGGGAGCGACGGGTTTGAAGTAGTCGGACGTTTAAGCAAGACTAACATTACAAGGCTTTTTGTGGAATTGGGAGAAGGAAATTAAGGAGGAGTTCACTATTTCTGCCAAGAATGATCTAAAGCTTGTCATATATGCCATATCCGACTCAGTAGGTGATACCGCCGAACTGGTGGCGCGGGCCGCCGCCAGTCAATTCAATCAGGACGCAGTGGAAATCCGCCTGGTGCCCTATGTTAACGATCCCGGCGAGATACCGGAGATCGTCGAGGAGGCCGGTGCCTTCAACAGTTTGATTGCTTATACTTTGGTTCTTCCGGAGCTGCGTGATCTTCTCGTCAGGGAAGCGGCAAAACAAGGCATCCCCACATTGGATATCATGACCCCGATGATTGACGCCATATCCGCCATTGTTCATCATCCACCGAAGCTTGAACCGGGATTGATTCGTAAAACGGATGAAGAATACTACCGCAAGGTTGAAGCTATTGAATTCGCTGTTAAATGTGACGATGGAAAGGACGCGCGGGGTATCACCAGGGCCGACCTGGTGGTGATCGGGGTTTCCCGCACGTCAAAGTCACCTCTTTGCATGTACCTGGCCCAAAAGCAGATTATGGCCGCAAACTTGCCCCTGGTTCCTGAAGTATCACCGCCGGAAGAAATTTTCCGGTTGCCTTCCCACAGATTGTTCGGGTTGAGTATCCAGCCCCAGCAATTAAACGAAATACGGCGGGAGCGCTTGAAAACTCTCGGTATTACTTCCAATGCCGACTATATTAGTATGGAGCGTATTCATAGAGAGTTGGAATATGCTGAGAATATTATGAAAAAGACCGGCTGCACGGTTATAGACGTCACCAATAAAGCAGTGGAGGAAACTGCCAGCAAGGTGATGGAAATATACTTTCGCGGGGAAAGAGTAGAAGAGTACAAGTAACCAGAGAGCTATTGGCGTGATTTAATCGCCCTGGACATGATTAATACGGCGATTACTGAAAAGGCCGGTATAAACATTGAGAAGTAAGCCGGTGGAAGGAGATTTATTATCAGCCTTTCCCCGTAAATCATTTCACCGGCAACCCAGGCGATAATAATACCGCCGACATAGGTAATCCAGCTGAACCTGGACATCAGGCCAGCCAGTACCTGGCTGCCGGTCATTAGCAGCGGCATGCTGAACAGCAGGCCGAGAAGCAGCAGGAACAGGTTTCCGTGTGACGCTCCGGCCACGCCCAGGATATTATCCAAAGACATAATCATATCGGCCAGCACGATTGTCTTAATGGCTCTGAACAAGTTCCTTTGGGGTGAGACTACCGTGCAGTCGACGTCTTTTTCCACCAGGAGTTTCACGGCGATCCAGATTAACATCAGACCGCCGAACAACTGCAGCAAAGGGATCTGCACCAGACTGACGGCGGCTATACAGGTGAAAAATACCCTCAGTAAAATGGCGGCTGCCGCGCCCAGGATTACGGCCTTCTTCCTGCTGCGGATGTCCAGGTTCCTGGTAGCCATACCGATAACCACGGCATTATCCCCACTCAAAATAAGATCGATCACAATTATCTGCAGCAGTGAAATCATGAGTGTGAAGTCGCCGAATAGCTCCATGGTAATCTTACCCCCGGCCTAAAATGATCTATATACAACATAATCATATCGAATAAATTATATTCCAAAATTTTTACATTCTTGTTTAATTCCCAAATATCATGGGAATTTTATATTTATGGGAAATAATATTGATTCTAATTTGCGTGACAATTTTATTATGTATTGTTTGGAATCTTTTTTGCGTGATAGAATAATATCGCATTAAGGGATGATTACGCCAGTGAAGGAAAAATATAATGAAAGGGGAGAGGAATGGAACAATTTTTGTATCTTCGACGCATTAAATGATACAAGAAACATGGAGTAAGCCGTTTTAGTGGTCATCGCCGAAGGTGTGCGCTTCCAGGCCACTGGAAAAAAAGAAGCCCACAAGACAATTTATCGGGACAAGCAACAGATCGCCTGCCGGTCAGCCGGCATGCCGGAGTTCAAACTCCCGGCGGCAAGGAAGCAGTGCGCCGGAATCATGGAGAAGGAGATTTGTTATGTATGATAATAAGGCGGTAACTCAATGGGTTGAAGAAATGGCCAGGCTCACCAAGCCGGACAAAATTGTCTGGCTTGACGGGTCTGACGAAGAAAGAATCAGACTGACCGAAGAAGCTGTCAGCACTGGGGAGATAAAGTATCTGAATCAAGAAAAATATCCTGGTTGTTTATTTCACAGGACAGAAAAAAATGACGTTGCCAGAGTGGAACACCTTACTTTCATCTGTTCCAGAAAAAAAGAAGACGCCGGGCCGACAAACAATTGGATGGCGCCGGAAGAGGCATATGAAAAGGCGGCAAAGATATTCGACGGTTCCATGCGGGGAAGAACGATGTATGTTATTCCCTATATTATGGGCCCGCCCGGTTCGCCGTTCAGTAAGGTTGGGATCGAATTAACCGACAGTATTTATGTGGTCTTAAATATGAGAATTATGACCACGATGGGTCAAGCGGCAATAGAGCAGCTTGGTGATTCCGCCGGTTTCGTCAAAGGCCTTCACTCAAAAGCCGATCTGAATCCCGAAAGGCGTTACATTATGCACTTTCCTGAAGATAACACCATTTGGAGCGTGGGTTCCGGATACGGCGGCAACGTCCTGTTGGGAAAAAAGTGCTTTTCTCTGCGCATAGCCAGCAATATGGCGCGGCACGAAGGTTGGCTGGCCGAACATATGCTGATCCTGGGTGTGGAAAATCCCCAGGGTAAAGTGTCCTATGTCGCCGCAGCCTTTCCCAGCGCGTGCGGAAAAACCAACCTGGCGATGCTTGTCCCCCCGCCGGCTTTAAAAGGTTATAAAACCTGGACGGTAGGCGACGACATCGCGTGGATGCGGATTGGCGAAGACGGCCGTCTGTGGGCTATGAACCCAGAAACGGGTTTTTTCGGTGTTGTACCCGGGACAAGTTCAAAAACCAACCCGAACGCGCTGATCGCAGCATCGAAAAACACCATTTACACCAACGTGCTTGAAGGGCCGGATGGTACCATTTGGTGGGAAGGACTGGATCAGGACCCGCCGGCGCACGGTATTGACTGGAAAGGAGATCCCTGGACACCGGATAGTGGCACAAACGGCGCCCACCCGAACTCCCGTTTTACTGCTCCGGCCGGTCAGTGCCCTTCAATCTCACCAGAATGGCGAAATCCCAAAGGCGTACCCATTTCGGCATTGATCTTCGGCGGACGACGGGCGAAAGTTGCTCCCTTGGTTTACCAGTCCTATAACTGGCAGCACGGAGTGTTCGTGGGCGCCACCATCGCTTCGGAAACTACCGCGGCCGATACCGGAGAAGTCGGCATCGTGCGCCGGGACCCCATGGCCATGCTGCCTTTCTGCGGCTATCACATGGGCGACTACTGGCGCCACTGGCTGGAAATGGGTAAAAAGATCTCCAACCCGCCAAAGATTTTCCATGTTAACTGGTTCCGCACCAACGAGCAGGGTAAATTCCTCTGGCCTGGTTTTGGTGAAAACTTACGGGTTTTGAACTGGATCATCTCCCGCTGTGCAGGCGGAGGTGGAGCTGTCGAGACTCCCATAGGCTATATTCCGGCAGTGGATGCTCTTAACTTGGAGGGGTTGGACTTGCCTGCCGGGACAATTGAATCCCTGTTAAGTGTTAACCGAGAGGTTTGGGAAAAAGAGTTAAATGAACAGTTACCCTTTTTTAAGAAAATTGGAGATAAGCTGCCGAAGGAAATAATGGATGAACACAAAGCGGTTTTGGACAGATTAAATAAATGAGTCTAATATTACTTGGCATGTTCTTTTGCTTATTATTAAAGGAGAGGCAAGCTTGCTAAAAAGTATAATTCAGGAGGGAAAGCTGTGAGTAACAAATACGTTTATCTTTTTGAGGAAGGAAATGCGGAAATGAAAATGCTGCTTGGCGGCAAAGGCGCCAATATGGCCGAAATGACCAATATCGGGCTGCCCGTGCCGCCGGGTTTGATTGTTACAACCGAAGCATGCAGAGATTTTACCGCCCTGGGGCAGAAATTTCCCGCCGGTTTGGAAGATGAGGTAAAAGAAAAAATAAAACTGCTTGAAGACAAGTTGGGTAAAAGGTTTGGTGATGAAAACAACCCGCTTTTAGTGTCGGTTCGTTCCGGGGCTCCCGTCTCCATGCCGGGCATGATGGACACCGTGCTGAACCTGGGATTGAATGACCGCACGGTGGAAGTCCTCGCCAAAGCCACCAACAACGAACGGTTCGCCATGGATTGCTACCGCCGCTTTATCACCATGTTCGGCGACGTGGTGATGGGCGTGGAGCACCATAAGTTTGAAAGCATCCTTGAGGCGCAGAAGAAAAAATCTGATGTGCGTTTTGATCACGAGCTTACGGCGGCAGACTTGCGGGAAGTAATTGTTGATTATAAAAAACTGATTCAGCAGGAAGCCGGGCGCTCATTCCCGCAGGAGCCGGTCGAGCAGCTTTTTATGTCTGTTTTCGCGGTATTTAATTCTTGGAATAATGACCGGGCCATTGTTTACCGGAAGCTGAACAAGATCCCCGACGATTTCGGCACCGCCGTAAACATCCAGGCGATGGTTTTCGGCAATATGGGCGATGACTGCGGCACCGGCGTGGCTTTTACCCGCAATCCGTCCACCGGGGAGAAGAAGCTCTACGGTGAATACCTGATCAACGCGCAGGGTGAGGACGTGGTGGCCGGCATCCGCACTCCCCAGCCGATTGCCGCGCTGGAAAAAGATATGCCGGAAATATACCGGCAGTTTGCCGATACCTGCAAGCTGCTGGAAAAACATTACCGGAACTTGCAGGATATTGAGTTCACAGTTGAACGCGGCAAACTGTGGATTCTGCAGACCCGGAACGGCAAGCGCACTGCGCCGGCGGCAATAAAAGTCGCCGTGGATATGGTTGAAGAAGGGCTGATTACAAAGGAAGACGCGGTGTTGCGCGTGGAGGCCGGTCAACTCGACCAGTTGCTGCACCGCCGTATTGATCCGGGCGCCAAATTGGATGTGGTGACCAAGGGATTGCCGGCTTCTCCCGGCGCGGCATCAGGCGAGGTGGTTTTTGACGCGGAACTGGCCGAAGAACTGGCAAAGACGGGTAAAAAGCTGCTATTGGTGCGCACCGAGACAACTCCCGATGACATTCATGGAATCGTAGCTTCACAAGGGGTGCTGACTTCCAGGGGCGGCATGACCAGCCACGCCGCCGTGGTTGCCCGGGGGATGGGCAAGCCCTGCGTCTGCGGCTGCGAAGCAATGCGGATCGATTATGGCAATAAGCTGTTCACTATTGGTGATTTAAAAATAAAAGAGGGCGATATCGTATCGATCGACGGTTCTAACGGCAATGTTATGCTGGGTGAAGTGCCGATGATTGACCCGGAGCTTTCTCAGGAATTCCAAAAGATATTGGAATGGGCGGACGAAATTCGCACGCTTGGTGTAAGGGCGAACGCGGACACACCGGAAGACGCCGCCAAATCGCGCGAATTCGGGGCGGCCGGGATCGGTTTGTGCCGTACCGAGCACATGTTCATGGCGCAAGACCGCCTGCCGATCGTCCAGGAAATGATTCTCGCCTCCAACCTGGAAGAGCGGCAGGTTGCGCTGGCCAAGCTGCTGCCGATGCAGCAGGGCGATTTTTACGGGATCTTGAAAGCGATGGACGGTTTTCCGGTAACCATCCGCTTCCTTGACCCCCCGCTGCACGAGTTCCTGCCTAACGCTGAGGAACTGGTGGTGGAAATAACCACCCTGCGGCTGACTAACGGCGATAAACGTGAAATTGACAAGAAAGAAGAACTGCTGCGCAAAGTGCGGGCGCTCTCCGAGCAAAACCCGATGCTGGGGCACCGGGGCTGCCGTCTAGGCATCACCTTCCCGGAAGTTTACGCGATGCAGGCCAGGGCAGTGCTGCAGGCTGCCGCGCAATTGATCAAGGAAGGGTACAATCCTGTTCCGGAAATTGAAATACCCCTCGTTATCGATGTGAAAGAACTGGCTTACCTGCGGGAACTTGTTATTAATGTCGGTGAGGAAGTTATGAAAGAGACAGGAGTGAAAATTCATTACACAATCGGCACTATGATTGAGGTGCCCAGGGCGGCGCTGCTGGCCGACGAAGTGGCCGCACAGGCGGAGTTCTTCTCATTTGGCACTAATGACCTGACCCAGACCACTTTAGGGTTTTCCAGAGACGACGCGGAAGGGAAATTTATCCCCGCCTATCTGGAGAAGAAAATCTTTACCGACAGCCCGTTTGTTGTGCTTGACCGCTTTGGTGTGGGCAAACTGATGAAGATGGCGGTCGAATTAGGGCGTACCACTAAACCTGATTTGCTGATCGGTATCTGCGGCGAGCATGGTGGCGAGCCTAGTTCAATCGAGTTCTGTCATCTCGCCGGGCTGAATTTCGTGAGCTGCTCACCGTTCCGGGTGCCCATAGCCAGGCTGGCGGCGGCCCAGGCCAAGGTTAACAATATGCCCGGCGCGAAGAGGGATTTCGGCACGCTCTAATATGCCCGAAGGCCGTCGAAGACGTTAATTAAGGTCGAGCGGGTTTGCTTGTATTTGAAATGCGAAGGGAGACTTTAAATGGTCTCCCTTCGCATCAACGTGCTATTTCTTGTTCTCTTTACCATTCTCTTTGGGTTTTGGGCCGACAACAATAACTCTGTCTTCGGACGCGTAGTAGTCGCTTGAGATCTGCGTTCTGGACTTAACCTGGTTATCAACAATTGATTCGCGGTACACCCATGCTTGATATCCTGCTTTGCCGGGATTTTTTATTCTGATTTCACCTTCCGAAAGCGTATTATCCTCGTATGTGATAATATTTGGACTGATTGCATCATAGTCTGAGGTGATCCTGACCGAGTGCCCGTCTTTATTTTCGGCGCCAAAAATACGGATCGTCAATTTCCCGTATTCAACCATGCTGGAGATATAAACCGGTGTGTCCCGCTCATTGATAAATTTTAAGTCCAGGTAATCTCCGGCTATGGTGGCGTCGCGGCCAACCGGAACATAAGCTACCGGACTAGGGTGCGAATAACGCTCTATAACTGTCAAATCTGCAAGCAGCGCCGCGTTGTACAGAGTGGTGGCAACCTGGCACACCCCTCCCCCATAGTCCAGAGAAAGCTGGTTGTCAATAAATGCTGGGGCTTTTAAATACCCTGTTTCCGCCAGGCGGGGACCTAGGCGCCGGTTTAATGAGAACACGTCTCCCGGTTTTAGCAAGGTGCCGTTTACCGCAGTGCTGGCCAGGGCGATATTATGAGTCCTGTTCCAGGCGCTGTCATCGAAGTTGGTCACGTATTCGGCCAGTAACGTGTTGATTTCTTCCAGCGTGGCGGAAGTTATCCCCGGTTCCAGGACGCGGCCCGCCGCCTCAGCGGATAAACTTCCCCCGGCCAGCGCCAGACGGGCCTGTTCCATAGTTTTATCGAAATCAAGGTGGTACCCTTTTTTTTCGGTAATAATTACAATTTGATCATTCAACAGCTTGATTTCCGCGTCCTTAGGCGGCGTATCCCATGCCTTTTGGATACACCTAATCCTGTCAGCCAGTTTTTCACCGGAAAAAGTAATTCTAACCCGCATGTCAACCGGCGCAACCCTGAGACGCAGATTGGACATCAACTGGTTAAGCAGATTGCCCTTTTTGCCGTACGCAAACGCTTCCCCCGCGGTAGCCAAGTAATCATAACTACCGTCGATATCGGATAGAATAATTGAACAGCTTTTTCCTTCGTTACTGATTACAAACGTGCTGTCCAAGGGACGCGGCAATGCGCTTTCCAGTTTTGCCGCGGCTTCCGCGGGATTTAAACCGCCAACTTGCACGCCTTTGACAGCAACGCCCTGTTGGATTGATTCCGAGTACCTGTTATCCAGGATTGCAGCAGCTCCGACAACGCTCGCGCCGGATTGAAACATAATAATCAGTGACAGGAGAAAAGCTTTTTTAAAAAGCGGCATTTTTTTCTCCAGCGGTTAATCGCGGATATTCAAGGTGAGCTGAATATAGCGATCGGCAGCCTTGGCGCGTTCAATCATTTCACTGGTGATTGTATCGCCTTCCTCGGCCACAACCTCACCGTTGTCGGCAACGATTTTCATGGTTGCTTTTTTGCCGATGAGATATTTCCGCTGTTGTTCTTCAAAGTGTTCCAAAGCGTCTACCGGCTGTTTGTCACTTTTCTCAAAATTTGGCGATTCCTGCGTTGCAGCGGGAATGGCGTCACTTTCCTGTATATCCGCAACCAGCATGTTTTCTATATTTTCTTCAACCACTAGAAAATCGCGGCCAAAAGTAAGGATGGATTTTCTGGGGATTATCCCGGCTGGTTTTTCACCGCGCACAAGAGTTAACTGGCACCCCATGATTCCTGCGTTATTCTCATCGATAATAAAATCATCGATGGTGCCCACCAACCGGCCTTTTTTGCTAAGAACCTGAGTCCCGGGCAGACGAAGGTTTTTTTCAAGCAGAGCTATAACTTCGGGTGAATCCGCCACCGCTGACAGAGCAGAACGGCTGCCAATAGTCAGCCCAAACTCGCCAATGCCTTGCACCGCTTCAAAGGGCATTGTTTTCAAACCCAGATACCATGCCGCGTCTTCGACTAACAGATAGCTTACTTTTCCGAGTTCCGGGTTTAAAACCAGGTGCTTAACTATACCTATTTGTTTGCCTTCTTCGATACTTAAAACCGGTAGCCCTAATACTTGCCGACTGTTTTTCAAACTATCCCGCCTCCATAGTTAAATTTGCTAATTTTACAGACGTTTCAATGTTTGCCTTCATTTTTATTAAATTGGGTACCTTCGAATAAGGAGCGTTGGACATTTTCGCCATCCTGAGAAGTCCGACTAGCGTATCTAAATATATGATCTGCTTCTTTAGCTTTTGCTTTAAAGAAAAATCTGGAATTAAGCCTTCCTGCCCTAAAACTGATTCGATAATCATTTTAGCTTGAAAATACTGGCCCAATTCCTGGTAAACCGCGGCTATCTCCATAGCCAGAGCGATTGACAATTGCCGCCCTTGATATAAGCGGAAGGCTTTGAAAAAATAGTCCGCTGCGGCATCCATGTCGCCTCTGGCTTTAGCTTGAAAACCTGCTGATATATAATCATTAACCATGCCGTCGTTTATTGGCACGGCCGAGTCTTCTAATCCCATATCCGCGTTGTTCTCCTGATCCGGGTTTTCCTCCGGGGAGGCGGCAAGCTGCCCGGTATAATCCGGTTCATCTTCAGGAGTAACATCCGGTCCGGCAGACTGGGTGTCCGGTTCGGACATAGTATCCGGTGCGGCGGGCGGGAGATCGAATTCAGGCAAAATATCCGGTGCTGCGCGCGGGAGGTCAATATCGCGCGTAATATCCACAGGAAGGTCCGGCTGCGCCGTTAAGGCAACCGGTGGGTGCGACGCATCTTCAGCAACCGGCTGGGCAAATTCAACAGGAGGATATAATTCCGGCGAATCACCGCCGGATTCGAGTTGATTGTTCCCGGCAACGTCTCCGGGTTCAGATGCAACATCCGGGGCGGCAAGCGGGAGGTCAGATTCTGAGGCCGCACCTTTAACCGGGACGGTATTGGCTTTCAGGAAGAATCTGTTCTCAAAATAACTTAATACAGTTGCGGAAAATACGGTTAATCCTAAATAAATTCCCAATACCTTGCCTGTAGTAAGATTTGATAAGGCAGCGGGGAAAATTGCCCCCAGAGTTAAGGAAATTGCCACTGTACCATAAATGGTTCGGGTGCTAAGCAGGGGTATGCTTTTTCTTAATAAAAGAAATATTACTAATAAGACCAGGCTCGTGAGTAGTAGTATAATAAGGTATTCTTGCATGTTTTCACCTCAGACCTTCTGAAATAATTATCAAATTAATTAGACAATAAATCAAGTGCTAATTTTGTTTTTAACAGTAACTTTTTTTAAAAAATATATAGATAAAATTTCCTTTGTTATTAGGGAGGAGTTTACGGGTATCGACGGCGAATTATCATTTTTATTTTATTGAACTTATTTGCGGGGTGGTTACTTTACGGCAGATGAGATTGTTTGTGGCGGTTAATTTTACTGATGAAGCAAGAAAAAAATTAGGTTTTTTGATCAGGGAACTTCGGCATCTTCCCTCTGATCTAAAGTGGGTTGATGAGGCAAACCTGCATCTTACTATTCAGTTTCTCGGAAACGTCCCTGAAGATCAAGTTTCTGCCCTTGTTAACGTTATGCAACATTCCGTAAACGGAATTTATCCTTTTAGACTTGATCTGGGCGGGGTGGGAGTTTTTCCGTCGGCAGAACGGCCACGGGTGTTTTGGATGGGTATATCAGGAAATACCGCGATTTTGTTCCGTTTGCAGCGTCAGGTTCAAGAAGGGCTCAGTAAGATTGGATTTATGCCGGAGAAACGCCGGTTTTCTCCTCACCTTACCTTAGCCAGGGTCCGTTCCGTCGCCGGTTTCCCGGATGTGCTGAAAAGGGCGGAAATGCTTGCGGGAAAAAACGAAATAATATGTTCGGAAAAAATTTGTTCAATAGAATTGATGTTAAGTGAGCTAAGTCCAAAAGGACCTAATTATTACGTTTTGTCCAGGATTCAACTGCCAGGGTGAAAGGCAGTGGAGTCCCCCAACTAGCCCCTAGTTTTAGCGGAAGCTAAACGAGTCATTGTCTTGAAGTATTTTGAATTCTGACTCCTGAATACTTGGGTAGAGGTGGTGTCAAATGTTGGATATCCGTTTGCGTGCCGAAGAAATTGAACGCCGGGTATTAGCGCCCCACGCTTGTTTTAGCGGTGCAACCAAGGGAAGGCTTAAACCGGAGGCGGAATGTATCGTTCGCACCGCTTTTCAACGTGACCGGGACCGCATTATCCACTCAAAAAGTTTCCGTCGCCTTAAACATAAAACACAAGTTTTTACAATACCGGAAGGAGACCATTACCGGACAAGGCTTACTCATACTCTTGAAGTTGCCCAGATTGCCCGCACAATTGCCCGGGCGCTAAGATTAAACGAGGATCTGACCGAGGCAATCGCCCTGGGACATGATTTGGGGCATACTCCTTTTGGGCATGCCGGGGAGGAAGCTTTGAACGAGGTGTTTGAACCTGGCTTTAAGCACAACGAACAGAGTCTGAGGGTCGTCGATGTGCTGGAAGGAGGAGGAGGACTAAATCTCACTTTTGAGGTGCGGGACGGTATTCTGAACCACACCGGTCCGGTCAGACCGGCAACTTTGGAAGGTCAGATTGTGAAAATCGCGGACCGCGTTGCCTACATTAATCATGACATTGATGACGCTTTACGCGGCGGGGTCTTGACCAGAGAGCAGCTTCCCGTCGAATGCCTTACTGTTTTAGGCTATGAACACCGGGAGAGGATTAATAATATGGTGCTGGACTTAATTTATACAAACTGGGACAATGCGGAGGGAATTGTTATGAGTCCCGCTTTTCAGGTGGCGACTGACCGGTTGAGAGAGTTTCTCTTTGAATATGTATATATTGGCTCAGAGGCCAAGCGGGAGGAAGCAAAAGCGCGTCACGTCGTTAAGCGCTTATTCAGGCACTTCCAAGAAAATGAAGGGTTTTTACCAGGTGAATACCTCAAACGAACGGAATCCAACGACACCAGGCGGGCAATTTGTGATTATATTGCAGGTATGACGGACAGATATGCGATCAAAGTATATCAGAAATACTTTTTGCCTGTGCCATGGGTGGAATGATTAAAGTGATAACTGTAGCAAAATATGGTAATAATATTTGGAGTTGAACTACAACATATTGAAAAAATATCACAATACAGGCAGGGAAATCTTAAGTTATCACGAATATTTTTTACAATAACAATTTTTCATGGGTCAATAAAAGCTAGTGGGAAAAGCAGTAAATTTGTTGCTTAACAACATATTACAATATGGTTTTAGAAGGTGAGCAGGGTGGGCTTAATTCCTGATGATGTAATAGAGGCAGTCCGCCTGCGATCAGATATCGTTGAGGTGGTATCCCGTCATGTACAATTAAAGAAAAAAGGGAAATATTTTACTGGTTATTGCCCTTTTCATAAGGAGCGTTCACCATCGTTTACCGTCACTCCTGATAAACAAATTTTTCACTGTTTCGGCTGCAATACGGGAGGTAATGTTTTTAAGTTTTTGATGTTAATAGAAAACGTAACCTTTGTCGAAGCGGTCAAGATGCTGGCACAGCGGGCGGGAATAAGCCTTCCGGCAAACGAAAGCCCTGCTGAACAGGAAAGGCGGCAAAAATTAGCTCAACTAAGACAAATCAACAGCTTGGCGAACGACTATTTTCGTAATGTTTTTAAAAATCACGGTGCGGCGGGCAGGGCCAGGTCGTATTTGGCCGAACGTGGACTTTCTCAAGATACGCTGGAAAATTTTCAAGTGGGATTCACTCTTCCGGAATGGGATTCCCTGCTAAAGTTCATGGAGAAGCAAGGCTACCGCCCGCAAACAGTGGCGGAAGCCGGGCTGGCGGTAAAAAACGAAAGCGGGAGATATTATGATCGCTTTCGAGAACGCATTATATTTCCAATCTGGGACGTGACCGGCAGGGTTATCGGGTTTGGCGGTCGCGTAGTTAATAATACTGCCACTCCTAAATATCTGAATTCTCCCGAGACTGTTTTATTCAGTAAAGGACACCTCCTTTACGGTCTGCACCTGGCGAGAAGATCGATCAAGGAAAAAGGCTACGTTGTTATTATGGAAGGATATATGGATGTGGTAACCGCTCACCGTTATGGAATAACGAACGCGGTAGCTTCGCTGGGTACCAGTCTTACCAGGGAACAAGGCAGGCTGTTAATTAACTATAGCCGGAATGTAGTAATCGCTTATGATGCTGATGCGGCCGGCGTGGCTGCCACTTTGAGAGGTTTGGAGCTGTTGCAGGAAATCGGTTGTCAGGTGCGTGTAGTGAATATCCCGGAGGGGCAAGATCCCGACGATTTTTTGCGACGGCACGGGCGTCAGGGGTGGGAAGATTTAATTGAGCAAGCGTTTTCTTTAATTGAATATAAGCTGCGGCAGGCAGTCGGCAATAAACCGGTAAGGACTGTTTCCGAAAAACTGGAAGTAATGAGGCTAGTGTTTCCTGGTGTTGCAGGAATTAAAAGTGAGATTGAAAGAGAAGAGAGTTTAAAAACTATATCACGTTTTCTAAGTTCAAGTCCTGAAGCAGTTACAGCTGAATTTAAGAGATTTCAAGCAAATTCGGGAAAAAAATGGACAAATCCGGATAATATTGTTAAAACTAAGCATAATATAATAATAAACAAGGAAAATAAACTTAACTCCAGGGAAAAAGCGGAGAATGGTCTATTGCGGCTGGTTTTGGAAGACCCGTCTCTGGTGGAAATTATTTTAAAAGAACTGGGAGAGGAACCTTTTAGAAACACAAGTCATAAAAATATATTTAAACAGTTTTTAATAATATCAAGAGAGCCCTTTTACCAGCCGGCTAAAATCTTTAATTATCTTAAGGATGATGAACAGCCCTTGTTGAGTCAGTTTCTGCTTCATGATATCCCCGGCGAAAACCGGGTTCAGATAATGAAGGATTATTTGGAGTCAATTCATCGTTGCAACAGGCAAGAGCGCAGGGAAAAGTTAATAAAGGAGATTGGTGACGCGGAAAAGTCGGGCGACCATGATTTGTACGGTTATCTATGGCGTGAGTATATAATTCTAAGAGGAATTGCTGAGGCTGAGCGGATAGGTGACCATGATCGTCTTGCAAATTTGTTGCATGAATATCAGCAATTTTTAAAGACGGATACTTGGAAGCACCCTAAAGAGGGGAGTGAGAGCGCTGAGAGACGAAGTTAAGAGTGAGGGTGTTAAGGAGCTAATTGAGAGAGGCAAAAAACGTGGTGTGTTAACTTACAACGAGATTATGGACAGCCTCCAGGGAACTGATCTTACTCCTGAACAAATTGACGATATATATGAAAAATTAGCCAATATGGGCATAGAAGTTGTCCCTGAAGCAACGGAATTGGAAAAGCTTGATGGAACGGTAATTGAAGCCCAGCCCGAAGAAGAAATGGAAATAGATCTTTCCGTTCCGGAAGGCGTCGGTATAGATGATCCCGTTCGCATGTATCTGAAAGAAATTGGCCGGGTTCCGTTACTGACTTCAGAAGAAGAAGTTGATCTGGCCAAGCGCATGGAAAATGGAGACGAGGATGCGAAGCGGCGGTTGGCCGAAGCCAACTTAAGGCTGGTTGTCAGTATTGCTAAACGCTACGTGGGTAGGGGTATGTTGTTTCTGGACTTAATCCAGGAGGGCAATCTGGGTTTAATTAAAGCGGTGGAAAAGTTCGATTTCCGAAAGGGATTTAAATTCAGCACTTATGCTACCTGGTGGATTCGCCAGGCTATAACCAGGGCGATAGCTGATCAAGCCAGAACCATCAGAATACCTGTTCATATGGTGGAAACGATTAATAAATTAATAAGGGTGTCGAGACAGTTATTGCAAGAATTAGGGCGTGATCCAAGTCCGGAGGAAATCGCCAAGGAAATGAATATTTCCGAAGACAAGGTCCGGGAAATCATTAAGATTGCCCAGGAACCGGTATCCCTGGAAACGCCTATTGGGGAGGAAGAGGATTCCCACCTGGGCGATTTTATTGAAGATCACGAAGCGCGAGCTCCCGCTGAGGAAGCATCCTTTACCCTTTTGCGTGAACAACTGGACGAGGTGCTGAAAACCTTGACCGACCGCGAGCAAAGGGTGTTGCGCCTGCGGTTTGGACTTGACGACGGCCGTGCGCGTACGCTGGAGGAAGTAGGCCAGAAGTTTGGTGTAACGCGGGAACGTATCCGGCAAATCGAGGCCAAGACCTTGCGTAAACTGCGCCACCCCAGCCGCAGTAAGAAATTGAAAGATTATCTTGATTGATAAAAACCATGGAAGCCTTCACGGTGATGTTTCCCGGGGAGCGGATAATAAGTTGGGTGAACAGTTTACCCGTCTACAGCAGGCGGGCTTGATTTTTATTTATTAATTTTATCATTGGCGATATGTTGACGGGTGGCACAAAATATCGTATAATGTTAACTACCGATGTTCCTCGATAGCTCAACGGTAGAGCAACCGGCTGTTAACCGGTAGGTTGTAGGTTCGAATCCTACTCGGGGAGCCAATTTTTGGGCCCATAGCTCAACGGTAGAGCATCCGGCTCATAACCGGCTGGTTCCAGGTTCGAATCCTGGTGGGCCCACCAATTTGGTCTACGAAAATAGGGGCGATTAGCTCAGCTGGGAGAGCGCCTGCCTTACAAGCAGGATGTCGGCGGTTCAAGCCCGTCATCGCCCACCAAGTTTCAGGCGGGTTACGGGGTTTTGGGAAATTACCAAAACCCCGTTTGCAATAATAATGGTTTTACCCGATGCTGATGGTCCAAATTCCTTAGGTAAGTCAATTACCACAACGCTGCAAAAGCCATTTCCGTGTGATTTAGCCGGTTCCCCAATATCTCCACAAACTTCTGTACAATTTGCGGATCAAATTGTGTACCAGAATACCTTTTTAGCTCAGCTATAGCTTCCCTTTGATTCATAGCCTTTCTATAGGGCCGATCGCTGGTCATTGCGTCATAAGCATCGACAACAGCAAGTATCCTGCACTCAAAGGGGATTTTTTCACCATACAAACCTAAGGGGTAACCTTTACCATTAAACCATTCGTGGTGTTTGAGAATCCAATCGGCTATCGGGATTAAATCAGGCACGGAATTGGCAATGTTATAGCCGATCTCACAATGTTTTTTGATTTCAAGATATTCTTCATTAGTCAGCGAGCTCTGTTTAAAAAGAATTCTATCGGGAACACCAATTTTCCCAAGATCATGAAAGAGAGCGAAAAGGCTCATATCATTAAGCTTATATTCAGGCAGCCCACAGGCTGTGGCTAAGTGAACAACAAGTTCTTGCATGCGTTCTGCGTGTCCTTCAGTCGCGAAATCTCTAACCTCAAGCATCTTAGTTAGTGTCCTGACAATAATATTGCGGGTACTTTGACTATGGCTAAGCTTTTCTCTATACATATTAAGCTCTGCCTCTATAAAGAGTTCATGAGGGCTGGGGTGGTTGTCACTAACAGCGAATCCTATTGATAGACTTAGAGGGAACTCAGAGTTTGCCTCAGTATATTCTTTAATGGATTCCTTTAGCCTATAGCAAGCGTTTTCTACTGTTGGTTTATCTGTATATGGAAGCAACACTACAAATTCATCTCCGTCGATGCGTGCTATCATACCACTTGAGCGGAAGCAGCTTTTTATTAAATTGGCTGCTGAAACCAGCAGAGTATTGCCGGATTCGTAACCCATAGTATCGTTTATGAATTTTAATCCATCTACATCACAAACAATAATGCCCAGTGGCAGATGACGTCCTTCTTCTAATCTGAGCATTTCTTCATTAAAATAAGCGCGGTTATAAAGACCGGTAAGGGAGTCGTGTGAACTGAGGTGTTTTAGTTTTTCCTCCATCTGCTTACGTTCGGTAATATCCCGAATGGTTTCAATAGCGCCTACTTGATTTCCTTTACTATCATAAAGTGGAGCCGCTGTTATCCATATATGAGCTCCTTTACCATTGAATAGTGTGGGTACGAAACTTTCAGCATGTAATACGTGGCCTTTTTTCTCAAAATAAGTAAACTTTGATATGTATTTTGACTCTTTCTCCAACCTGTCGTGAAAAGTGAAATCGACCAGCAAAGGCCTTGACTCTCCGTATATTAAAACAGCGAAAGCATTATCATCCTTACCGAGAATTTCTGCTTTGCTGATTCCCGTGTACTCTTCAATAGCTCTATTCCAAGCGATTATCTTTTTCTCACTGTCAATGACAAAGGTGAGATCGGGAAGAAATTCAATTAATTCAAAAGCGGATTTCCCGATTCTTTCTTCAGGAGTATACCCTGTAATTTTTTTAATCGACGGGCTTATGTACCCGGATATTCCATTTTTATCTATCTTAACAATTGCGTCAAGTGAATTTTCAATCAGAAGACGTAACTGAGCTTCACTGGCTTTGAGCGCATCTTCCACCCGTTTCCGCTCGATAATCTCCTGCTGAAGCAGTTCATTGAATTTGACCAGTTCCATAGTGCGTTCTTTTACCACCTCTTCGAGGCAGCTACGGTATTTTTCTACCTCTTCTTCCGCTCTTTTACGCTTAGTGATATCACGAATTGATTCAATAGCGCCGGCCAAATTTCCCTCACTATCAAAAAGTGGTGATGCTGTTATCCACAGGAAGGCTTTCTCACCACTAAAAGGCAGCGGAATAAAGGTCTCAGCATATAATGTCGTTCCCTTTCTTTCAACATATTCATATTTTTGTTCAGTCTCCTCGTCATTGGAAAAGACAAGATCGATTAAAACTGGCCTTTGTTTACCGTAAAAGGGAACAGCGTAAGCATATTCATCTTTGCCGATAATCGCTTCTTTTTTTACTCCGGTCATTTTTTCTATAGCTTTATTCCAGTGTATTACCTTCTTTTCACGATCAATAACAAAGGTAGCGTCGGGGAGAAATTCAATAATATCCAGAAGTTGCTTATTGTTATTGTGTTGCTTTTCTGCGAATGATTCTCTTGCGATACGGTTATTTAATATTTTAAATTCAGTAACTTGTTTACGATTTTCAACCAACTTATTGAGTAGCTGTTTTTTAGTTTTAATAATGTCTTTCAGTTTTTTCACCCCTTTTTGACAAAATTCGATAAATCCCTAAGAAAGTACAATATCCAGTCGATTATAAAAATCTAACTGGACTATAAAAAAATAATTTAAATATTTACAATTAACTAAATAATACGACACAATAAATAAATTTCCTCTAAATAATTATTAAAAAAAGGACTTGGAGGGCTTGTCAGTGTCAAAAAAGGGGCAAAAAGCACATAATAAAAGCGAGGAAATGCTGTATTCAGCTTATTCGTTTCCGGTACGGCACAGGTATATACTGGACGGAAGGCCTTCTTTGAGGCGGCTGCGGGTATAGTTCCATTAATTCATAAATTTCTTTTGTTATGCCTAATGAAACAGGTAACCCCATATCTCTTAATATTTCATAAGTTATTGGATAGTCGTGTGTCCAACGCCCATCCGTTAAAATTTTCGAAAGCTGCCGCGCTTTTTCCTGGCTGTCAAATTTGTCCGCGAGAATATTGTAGATGCTTTCCCTAACCTGATTTATAGCCTTTGCCGCAATATCGGCCAACATTAAGGTTTCGTCATCAACTTTTTCAAGCGGTTTATTTTTAAGAACATTGATTATTGATGCTGCCGGATAACCACCTATTTGAGGATCTATAGGTCCTAATACAGCGTTTTCATCTATAACAATTTCATCAGCCGAGGTTGCTATAAACGCCCCTCCTGACATGGCATAATGCGGCACGAAAACAGTCACCCTCGCTGGATGATTCCTTATCGCATGCGCGATTTGTTCGGCTGCAAGCACTAATCCTCCGGGAGTATGAAGAATTATGTCTATGGGCATTTCGTCGGGGGTAAGTCTGATCGCTCTTAAAATTTGCTCTGAGTCTTCTATATTAATATATTTTGAAATTGGCAATCCTAGTAAACTTATGGATTCCTGACGGTGTATTAATGCGATTACTCTTGTACCCCTTTTTAATTCAATCTCCCTTATTTTCTTGAGTCGAGCGCTTTGTGTTTTTCTTTGCTTGAAAAGCGGCAGAAAACTGATAATAATAAGAAGAAACCAAAAAACGCTGGAAAAATCAAAAGTCATAACCGGATTCATCTCCCGTTGCCCCCGAATAAAGCGGGGTAAATAAAATAATATGCTTAACTCTAATGTTCTCCATCAAGCCCCAAAATAAACCCGGCGCGTCAGGAAGGTTGTGCCGCCTCAATAACAGGTTGAATAGAAGTAATAATAAACCTGAAATATTATATGTGTTAACTGAATGTATTGCTATTTTCTCGGCTTCTTCGGTGAAGGCGCCGCGGCATTTCCGGGCCTCAATTTCGGCGGTTACGACGGTTTTAACCGGCTCGGCGGAAATTTCCCTACCGCGGCGCTCTGAGGCCACACGGCGGCGCACAACGCCACACAGGCGATAACGGCTATTCCGGTGATAATTTGCTTCTTCATCTGGCCATCTCCCTTCAGCAACAGAACATACCACACTCCGGCGAATATAGCTACCGTCATGCCGAACAAATTTCCTGAATTTGAAATTTTCTTAAACAGGAAGTATAATGAGAAAAAAAGTATAAGAGGGATCGGAATGGATTACATCAGCGTAAGGGAAGCCGCGGATAAATGGGGTATCACAAGCCGGATGGTCAATTACCATTGCGCAGCCGGACGAATCGAAGGCGCGCAGAAAATAGGCAATATGTGGGTCGTACCGAAAAACGCTCCCAAGCCCGACGACGGAAGAAAACGTCCGAAAAAATGATTCCTGTCCGATGTGAGGTGAGCGGCAAGCATGCGTCCGGAAACCGTCGAATTTCATAACGGCCTGCCGGTCCGGGCTTTTGTCCGGGGCGGCAACCAAACCCCCTACCACTGGCACGACGCGCTGGAGATCGTGCAGGTACTGAAGGGCCCGGTTAACATCGGTATGGGCGACGACGAGATGCCGCTGAAGGCAGGCGATATCGCCATTACGAACATGGGCGAGATCCACCGCATGACCGGCGACGCAGACAACGAAATCCTGTTCGTCCACATCGACGCCGGCTTCTGCCGCAGCGTCCTGCCGGACCGATACCTGTTCCTCTACTGCTGCTCCACCTATCACGAAGCCCAAGCGCCGGAAAAGTACGGCGTGCTCAAAGACTACCTCGCCCGGCTGGTCGCTCTGCTGGTCGCAGACCAGCGCAGCGCGGATCACAGCGCGGTGAAGAAGCTCCTGAAGGAAATGCTGGTCTATACCGTGTACAACTTCGATTTTTTACGCTGGGGCTTCGGCACCGAGCCTTTTGACGAAAAGCGCGTGGCAAGGCTCCGGCAGATGGCGCAGCATACGACCGGCGGCGCGGAGGTGCAAAAGGGCCTGACGGCGCTTGCCGCGGAGCTGGGCGTCAGCCTCCAGCATCTCTCCGCCGACATCAAGGAAAAATTCGGCATGTCCTTTCAGGAGCTGCTGTGCTACGGCCGGTGCGAGCGCGCGGCAAGGCTGCTGCTCGGCACCGATAGGCGCATCGTGGAGATCGCGGAGGAATGCGGCTTTTCCGACGCCAAATACCTCATCAAGTATTTCCGGCGCTTCTTCCACGCCACGCCCTCGGACTTCCGCAAGGCCCACCGGGCGGACAGCGCGGCCCTGGCCCGGCAAACGCGATACAGGGACATGCCCCTCGGCCATGCCGGCCGCCGCCTGGCGGCGGCCGGCGCCGGAGATCACACAGAATAACCGGATGTCAATATCGTTAAATTTAGCTAAAAGAGGAGCTGTCGCACTTTGAACTCTATTGTTCGTTGTGCAACAGCTCCTCTTTCTTTTTTCCCCGGAGCTTAAAAGTGTCAATGCGCCGCCTTTCCAAATGCAATAGAGTTATGGCAACGAGGAAAGGAAGGCGATGATGGATGTACCCCGAAATCATTGAATTTTCAGGGCGGATACCGCTGAAAGCCACGGTGCGGCAGGTCGACGAATACCCCTACCACTGGCACAATGCTGTGGAGGTCATCCTGGCGCTGGAGGGCAAGGCGGAGATCACCCTGTGCGGCGAAACCTACCTGCTGAAAGAGAACGGGGTCGCCGTCGTCAACGTGGACGAGCCGCACCGCATCAAAAGGAACGGCGGCGCAAACCGGCTGCTGTTCATGCAGATAGACCCCGCCTTCTGCCGCCGCGTCGATCCGGACTTTGACTACGTGCTTTTTCAGTGCTGTTCCCCCTGCCACGAGGCCGGAGCGCCGGAAAAATACCGCTGTTTGAAAGAGCACATCGCCCGGCTGGTGCGGCTCCTCCCGGACGGTGAAGCGGGCCCATGCCAGGAAGCCTCCGTAAAAGCCTGTCTGGAGGAACTGCTGGCCTATATGACCGACAGCTTCGACTACCTGCGCTACGGCGCGGGGACCCGGCGGATCGGCGACCGGCAGGTGCGCCGGTACAGGCAGATTTATAAGTATATCCGGCAGCAGCCGGTGGTCAGGAATTCTCTCGCGGAGCTGGCGAAGGCCGCGGGGATTACCCAGCAGCACATGTCCAACGATATCCGGAAGAAATACGGGTATTCCCTGCGGCAGCTAATCTGCAGCGGCTACTGCATGCAGGCGGCCCGGCTGCTTTTGAGCACAGACGCGATGATCTATGAAATCTCCGCCGAATGCGGGTTCTCCGATCCCAAATATCTCATCAAGAGCTTCAAACAGTTTTATCACTGCACGCCCTCCGAATTCCGCATGAGGCACAAGACCGGAGCCGAAGGACTGGAAGCGCAGACGCGGTTTGAGGATTTTCCTCTGTCCTCCGCAAAAAAATTTTTAGTTTTATCCCAAAACCTTAAAAGTGTCAATGCCTCATTTGGAAAAACCATCTAAAATGGGATTTGTCATAGGATACTACGACCCTGCGGTTAAAGCCAGGGTCGCAAAATTTCATAGATAGGAGGACGAGAACAGTGAAAAGCTTGTTCCGGATAATAACGGCCCTGCTCATGACGCTCTGCATGATCGCCGGCATGACGGGCCTCCCCGCGACAGCTTGCGCGGCAGGGCTTGACGACGCGGCCATCGTCGCGGCCGACAAAGAGGCTCTGGCGATTGGCTTTGCGGTGGGTGACAGCGTGTACGGCGTGAAGGACGACCTGACGCTGCCCCTGTCCGGCGCTTCGGGCAGCACCGTCACATGGTTGTCGGACACCCCGGCGGTAATCGCCCATGACGGTACGGTCACGAGAGCGGCCGCCGGCGGGTCGGACGCGGAAGTCACCCTGACCGCCACCATTACCTACGGCGAGGCCGGGGATACCAAGGCATTCACGGTGACGGTGCTCAAAGAAGAGGGTGGGCTGCAGATGCTGATGGAGCCGATGGACGGTGTGATCTGGCAGGGCAGCGGCACGGAAATAGACCCCTATCAGGTAGCATCGGCGGATCACCTTGACGCGGCGCGGGATAATTTAAGCGCCTACTATGTCCAGACGGCAGACATCGACCTTGCCCTCGCGGGCTACGACAACTGGACGCCCTTTGGGACCTACGCGGCGCCCTTTACCGCGCACTATGACGGCGGCGGGTATGTCATCAGCGGGCTTACCGTTACCGGCTGCAACAACAACGCCAGCCTTTTCGGCTTTGTCAGCGGCAATGCCGTCATTGAAAATGTGCGCATCCAAGACGCCGCTGTGACAGGCAATCTCAACGTCGGCATCCTGGCCGGCATCATCGCCGACGGGGGCGGCGCGACCGGGGGCGCAACCATCCAAAACTGCTCCACCAGCGGTACGGTTTCCGGCAGCGCCCGGGTAGGCGGCTTGATCGGCGCGGTCCAGCACGGCAGCGCGGTGGTCAAGGAAAGCTTTTCCACCGCCGCGGTATCGGCCGATCCGGCAAATTCCAGCCAACGCGGCACGGCGGGGGGCCTGGCGGGCTTTGTCCTGTCAGGGCTGGTGCAGGACTGCTACGCCTCCGGCCGGGTAACGGCGGGCCGGTATACAGGCGGCTTCGCCGGGGAAATGCAGGGCGGCACGGCAAGATACTGCTATGCCAACGTCCCGGCAGCGGGTACGTATCCCGGAGGATTTTTGGGTTACAGGCAAGGGTCTCCCACGGTCGCCGACTGCTTTTATGACTCAGATGCCGCGGGCACGACCAGTTCCGCCGCCGGGACGGCGAAAATCACAGCGGAGATGAGGCGGCAGGCGACCTTTACCAACTGGAATTTTGACAGCGTCTGGAGCATCAATGAAGACGTCTTCTACCCCACCCTGCGTTATTATGATTATGTGTGGACGCCCGATGACCGGATTGCCGCGGATTTAAGCGCCATAACCTGGGACCTGATCAGGGGAGAGAATATCAGGCCGGAAGCTGTTACCGGGGATTTGAACCTTCCTCTTACCGGAGGCATGGAGTCGGCGATTGCGTGGGGCGCGGAACCCGCAGGGATTGTTAACGCAGAAACCGGAACGGTGGCAAGACCGGCTGATACCGATGCAACCATTGTCCTTACCGCCACGGTCAGCTATGCGGGGGGAACGCCCCGGACCAAGACGTTTACCCTGGTGGTCGTAAGAAGCTCCTTCAACTGGGAGGGCGACGGCAGCGCGGAGCATCCCTACGAGGTATCGTCGGCGGATCACCTGGATGATCTGCGCAACATAATGGGCAGCGGCGTGCATTTCATCCAGACGGCGAATATCGACCTGTCGGGCTATGCCAGCTGGACGCCCATCGGAACCAGCGCCACCCCCTTCACCGGCATCTATGACGGCAAGGGGTATACCATCGAGAACCTTGCTATAGACAGAGAAAATGAGGACTTTATTGGGCTGTTCGGCAAAATCAGCGGCGGAACCGTGGATGATCTGCATATAACGGGCGCTGTCGTAAAAGGGAAAAGATATGTGGGAATCCTCGCCGGACGGATTGAAAATAGCGGAAAAGTAACACTCTGCTCCGCGGCGGGAAGCGTGACGGCAGCTACGTCGGGAGAAGCGTCTATAGGAGGTCTAGTAGGAGAGATAACTTCAGGCTGTGAAATAACCAAATCCTATTCCTCAGGAACGGTAGCAGCTTCCGACGGCTACCGTGTGGGTGGATTAGTAGGAAATTCCGAGGGTACGATCAAAGAGTGTTTCAGCAGCAGTGCGGTAAATGGCCGCCAGTGGGTCGGAGGATTGGTAGGCTCTAACTGGGAAGGGTACATCGGAAACAGCTATGCCACGGGCGATGTACACGGCTACGAGCAACCCGGCGGTCTTGCAGGCGTTCACGGTTCTGTTGCCCAGAATACGGTTATGAACAGTTATTCTACCGGAGAGGTAACAGGGACAAATAATGTCGGAGGATTGTTTGGAACTATTTACAATGGAGCGATTATAAATTGCTATTACGACAAAGATTCTTCCGGAAGAAGCGATACCGGCAAGGGTACGCCGAAAGAGACCGGCGACATGAAAAAGCTGGAGACTTTTACCGGGTGGGACTTTGGAACCATATGGAAAATCGGCGAGGGCATATCCTATCCTACCCTGCAATGGCAGGGGCCATGGACGGACGATGAAATCATCAGCACGGACCTGGCCGCTCTGAAATGGGACGATATCAGGGGAGAGAATATCGGGATGAATTTTATGACCGGAAATCTTGCGCAGTTTCCCGTCACCGGCTTAAAAGGCGCTGCAATTACCTGGAGCGCCGTCCCAACGGGATATATCGATACCGTAACCGGAGCGCTCATAGAAAGGGAGCAAACCGAGGATGTAACCGTCACCCTGACCGCCGAGGCAAGCTATGGGGCAGGCGCGGCTCGGACAAGAGCATTTGTCCTGACCGTTAAAATGCTTGAACTGGAACGTTATGCCGTTGTCTATGACGCCAATGGCGGCACGGGAACGCCGCCAACGGAGAGTGACAGGGCTGAAAACGAACTCTTCCAGGCGGCTGCAGCGGACAATCTGCAGCCGCCGGAGGCAATGCGGTTCAAGGAGTGGAACACGGCGGCAAACGGTACAGGCGCAGGTTATGGAGCGGGAGCCACGGTGACCATGCCCGGCAATGCCTTGACCCTGTATGCGATATGGGAGATTTACTGGATCGGAAACGGCAGTTCCCAAAGCCCCTTTCAGGTGCCTTCAGCCGCCCATCTGGACGCGGTTCGGCATAATATGGGCGCGCACTACATCCTGACGGCGGATATCGACCTGCCGGCGGCGGGCTATACCAATTGGGAGCCGATTGGAGCAAATAATAGTATGTTCACCGGGGTTTTTAACGGTAACGGCAAGAGCATCACCGGGCTGACCATCGACCGGAGCGGGACTGATTATCAGGGGCTGTTTGGAGCCATCGGCTCAGGCGGCCTGGTGAAAAACCTCGGTGTGGCGGATGTAAGCGTCACCGGCAATAGGTACGTCGGCGGCGTGACGGGACGAATTTCCGGCGGCAAGGTGGAAAGCTGCTATGTCAGCGGCAGTGTCAGGGGCAATGGCTCTGTCGGCGGTATCGTAGGGCGTTTTTCTACCGGCGAAGTGAGAAACTGCTATAGCGAGAGCGATGTCAGCGGCAGCGGCAGCAATATCGGCGGTGTGGCGGGAGAAATCCAAAATGGACAGATGTTCCTCTGCTACGCCACCGGCAATGTGAGCGGCAATAGCTTTGCCGGCGGCGTGGCGGGACGCATGCTCAACGAGGGGATCGTGATGCTATGCGCGGCGCTGAACCCCCGCGTGACAGCAGCCGGCAACGGAGGGAGCCGGGTGATAAATGTGCCCGGCACCCGGACGGACGACAACTACGCCTTTAATGGCATGACGGTAACAGCGAACGGCGCGGCTAAGGCAATTAAGGCCGGCGTAAGGTTAGCGGACGGCGAGAATCTGTCCTTCGATTCCCTGTTCAGCGAAAGCTTCTGGAACGGCACGCTCTTTTTTAACACGAGCACGATCTGGCTCATCGAGGACTACAAGCTGCCCGTCTTGCGAAACATTGCGGGGCAAGACGGCGCACCGCCGCACCTGATTAAGCTGTTCGTGGACGCGGCGAAAAATGCGGCGGAGGGCGCAGCCTACAGCGACATGGCCCAGGCGGCGGCGACCGGTGAGGCTGCTATCACGAACGCGCTGCAATCCGAGGCCGAAGCGGCGGTCAACAACAGCAGCGTAACAGTTACCGTCAACAAGGTCAGCTACACGCCGCCGGTTGCCGGCGACTCCGCAAGTCCTGACGGCACCAACGGCAGCTTTGTCTTTACCGTCACCGTGGCAAGGGATTCGCAGGACCAGACCACCACGCAAAAATCCATCACCATTACGGCGACGCCTTATACAGGCGTCACGGATGTTCAGGCGGTAGCCGCGGCCAAGGCGGCCCTGACCGACGGCTCCGTCAATGTAGCCTTCGGCGCGTCGCAGAGTGACAAAACGGAGGCGGTGCAAAGCTATGTTAACGGCTTACTAAGCGCTGTACCCAACGCCGCAGGGGTAACGGCGAACGTCACCTACAACGGCGCCACCGGCCGGTATGAGGTTGCGCTCTCCAAGGGCAGCGCAACCGGCAGCACGAGCCTTACTATGAGCGTAAACGAAGCACCCGACCCGGACATAGCAATCGTGGGTAACGCTAAAACAGCGGCGGAAAACGCAGCCTACAGCGATATGACCCAAGCGGCGGCCAGCAGTGAGAATGCAATCAAAACGGCGCTAAGAAATACTGCTGTAACAGCGGTGAATAGCGGCAGCGTTGACGTCGCCGTCAACACGGTCAGTTACCTGGTGCCGGTGGCAGGCACCTCCGCGAATCCGAGCGGCACAAACGGCAGTTACACCTTTACCATCACCGTGAGCAAGGGTTGGCACAGCCAAACCACCACGCAGAAAACCATAAGCATTGCCGCGACAGCTTATACTAGCCCCAGCAGACCGGGCAGAGGCAGTTCCGCCCCCTCCGGCATCCTGGTGCCACCGACAGGCAAAGACATTGCCGACAGCGGCGTTTCCATGTCCTTCCCCGCCGGAGCGGTGGAAAGCGATATCCGCGTCCAGGTACGGGAAGCGGCTCTGACTTCCGGGATGCGCCTGCCCGATGATAGCCGGCTGATTAGCAAGGTAGTGGACATCGTGAAGAACCGGTCCGGTAATTTCGCACAACCGGTTACCATCACCATGTCCTTTAATAAATCGCAGGTAGACCCGGAGAAATACGATATCAAGATATGCTGCTTCGATGAGCAGAGCGGAGAGTGGGTGGAACTGGACAACATCAAAGTGGATTTAGATGGATCTACCGTATCCGGCCAAGTCAATCACTTTACCAAATTGGCGGTCATCGCCACCTTGAAAGCCGACGCCAAAGAAGAAAATCAAGCTGCCCGCCGACATTGCCAATCACTGGGCCAAAGACAGCATCGCCAAGCTCATGCAGGCCGGAGTAATCGGCGGCTATCCCGACGGCAGCTTCCAGCCCGAAAAGAGTGTTAGCCGGGCCGAATTCACGGTCATGCTGGTCAAAGCGTTAAAGCTGGAGGCCAAGCAAGGCTCGGTATTCAAAGACACCGCCGCCCACTGGGCCAAGGATAGCATCAACACCGCCGCCGCTCATGGCATCATCAGCGGCTACGACCAGAACAGCTTCGGCCCCGACGACCAAATCACCCGGGAACAAGCCGCGGTCATCACCGCCCGGGCTACCAAACTGCAAGCTGGAGATCAGGCGTTGAGCTTCAGCGACGCCCAACAGATATCCCCCTGGGCCTTGTCCGGCGTAGCCGCCGCAGTAGGCAATTCCTACCTGAGAGGTTATCCCGACAACAGCTTCCGGCCCCAGGGCTACACCAGCCGCGCCGAAGCGGCAGCGATTACCGCCAAATTGCTGTATTAGCGGCGGGTGTAAACGGTCTGCTTACCGGAGATGCCGCAGGGGTAACGGCAACCGTCACCTACAACGGCGGCACCGGCCAATATGACGTCACGCTTGCCAGGGGTAGCGCAACCGGCAGCACGAGCCTTACCATGACGGTGAACGAAGTGGTGACTTACACCGTCACCGTAGTAAACGGCACAGGCGGCGGCAGCTACGCACAGGGTGCGACGGTATCTATTATCGCAAATGCGGCGGCCAGCGGCCAGACCTTTGATAAGTGGACATCAAGCGACAGCGTTACCTTTGCAAATACAAACAGCGCAACCACCACCTTCACAATGCCAGGTAAAAACGTGACCGTCACGGCGACTTATAAAAATACGGGCGGCGGTTCCTCTGGTGGTGGCGGCACTCCGTCAACACCGTCAGCGCCGGAATATAACGCGGACGTGAAAGCGGAAAACGGCACAGAAACAACGCTTCCGGTCACGGTAGACAAGGATGCCGGAACCGCACCGGTAGACGCAGGCTCTCAGAACCTCGCTCAGGACGGAACAGTCATCACGGTACCTTCCATTCCCGATGTTAATACCTATACCGTCGGCATACCGGTTCCTGAGCTGTCAACGACTGATGCTCAAGGTACGCTGACCCTTGATACGGACACGGGCAGCGTCACCGTCCCGTCCAATATGCTGACAGGCACTCAGGGAATCAGCGGAAGCAAGGCGGAAATCTCCATAAGCCGAGCATTGTTATCTGGTACATTGACGGCAGCGGCAAGGCGGTATCAGTACCCAACGGACGCTACGACCCGGCCACGGGAACCGTGACCTTCTTTACCACCCATTTCAGCGAGTATGCGGTAGCGTATAACAAGGTGAGCTTCAACGATGTGGCTCCGAGTGCCTGGTATAACAAAGCCGTGAGCTTCATCGCGGCAAGGGAAATTACAAGCGGCACGGGCAACGGCAATTACAGTCCTGAAGCGAAGCTGACGTGCGGAGAATTCATCGTCATGATGATGAAAGCCTACGGAATCGCGCCGGATGCGAACCCGACCGATAATTTCTCCGACGCAGGCAACACCTACTACACAGGCTATCTGGCGGCGGCCAAACGCCTTGGAATATCCGCAGGGGTAGGCACGCGCCAGGCAAGGAAATCACCCGTCAGGAAATGTTCACTCTGCTGTACAACGCGCTCAAGGTCAGCGGCCAGCTGCCGGAGGGGGACAGCGGAAAAACGCTCGACCAGTTCACCGACGCAGGACAAATTGACTCATGGGCAAAGGATGCCATGACGCTGCTGGTCAAGACCGGCACCGTCGGCGGCAGCGCCGGAAAGCTCACCCCGCTCAGCACGACCACCAGAGCGGAAATGGCACAGGTGCTGTATAATCTGTTGGGGAAATAAATATCTAAATGATTCAATAGGCTGTGAGACTTCAAATCTCGCAGCCTATTTTGCTCTAAGCAAAGAAAAGAAGCCACAAAATCTGTGACTTCTTTCTTTTCCGTATCGGTTTGGGGTATGGTCAATAAGTTTCCCTATTAAACCGTGCCTTTACCGGCGGGTTTTTTTAACCCCGGTGTCCCCATGGCCGGCGAAATTAATACAAATTTAGATTTAAGGTAGATTTTAGGTTCAGCTAAGGTAACCTTTTCTTAGATTTAAGGCTGCGGCTGTTGAAATTAAAAACAAACAGACTCTAAATAAAGGGAGAATGTTGGCGCGAGGATAAAGTTGCAATTTAATTGAAAAAGAATTAAAATTAATAAGTCGTTTTTGAGTTTTTTAATTACTTTTCTTGACTTTTTGAGTTGTAATTGCGTTAAATTCGCCACATATGAAAATTTGATATGAGGAGATGATAACTATGGATAAGCTAGTGACTATCGCGACATATCTTAATGTGTCTGAAGCACATATTGTGAAAGGTCTGTTAGAAAGTGAGGGCATTCAGGTTTTTATTTATGATGAACAAGCAACTATTAATTTTGTTAATTTAATTGGTGGCGTAAGATTGGTTGTTAAACAATCAGATGTCGAAAGAGCGAAAATAATTATCAGTCAGAATTAAATTTTTTCCGTCAGCCGATAAATTGACAGGAAAAATACAACGATTAAAGAATCTTATTTAGATGTTATTTTAGACAATGTTTCTGGTTCTAAAAATATGGCAGGGAGGGTCCTTTTTGTCTAATCAAAAAGCACCGAGAATAACTAACATGTGGTCAAAAACTGTTGATGGGGAAAAAGGCGAGTGGCTTTCCAAAGTAATACTTGAGTCGACGAGGCCATATACTTATGGTGCCAGAAACGCAGGCGACAGGGTTATTTTCGCAGGTAAAGGCGTTGTTTTGAATATGCCGGAAGGAACGACAGAGATAAACGACGGACTATTACGCGCATTGATCGCAAAACAGGATGGTGAAAATGCCGTTTCAGTGGAAATGGTGCTGGAACACCCGGCGGAGTATCGCTTGACTGCTCTTGAAGGTTTTCCCTTCCGGGTGGAAATCAACTTGGAACGCTCTTTTGTCGCCAAGTTATTCGGGGGGAAAAAAATTGTCATAGACCCCGGTCATGGCGGTGAAGACGCCGGCGGGAAAGGACCTGTCAGCCTTCAGGAAAAAAACGTGGTTGTGCCTATTGCCAAGAACCTGGAGAATATCCTGCGCCGGGCAGGCGCGGATGTTGTGCTTACTAGGCATGGTGATGAAAATATTACTAGGGAAAGGAGATTGGATCTGGCCAGAAAGGCAGGCGCCGATTTATATATCGGGGTCCACAACCGCTCTTGTACCGACACTAATGAAGACGGCATTGCCACGCTGTATGCTCCCGCCAATAAACAGAGCGCCGTTTTGGCCCGTTACGTCCAGGAAGGATTGGTTAATAAACTCAAGGCTGCTGACAGGGGGACAGCGGAACAGGCGCAGTTGGCCGCACTCAGTGAAATACCGGCGATAGAGGCGGAAGTGCTGACCATAACCAACTTGGTGGAGGAGGTATTTCTGCGCGGACTGTCGGTGCAAAAAAAGGCGGCGGAAGGGATTTTCAACGGTCTTATAAGATACTTTGCCCGAAACGGCGCAAATTTTAAGGGTGATTTTTGATGATCTCCGGAAGAATTCCGATTAAAACACACATCGTTACAGATAAAGACGATATCGTGGAGGTGGCGAAAAAATACGCCGGTGAGATAACCTCCCCGGGCGATATTATAGCCGTCGCCGAGAGTGTCGTGGCTATTAGTCAGGGACGGGCTATCCTGCCGGAAACGGTGAAGCCGGGTTTGCTCGCCCGCATTTTATGCCACTTTCCAGGTAAAGAAGGTAGTCTGGCCGCGCCGCCGTCCATTCAGGTGGCCATACGGGAGACCGGTTTGCCGCGTTTTCTCCTGGGAGTGGCGGCAGCGGGACTGGGCCGCTTGGTCGGGCGAAGAGGAGATTTTTATCGGGTGGCCGGTCGTCATCTGGCCCAGATTGACGACTTCGCAGGCACTATGTGGCCTTTTGACAGGCATATCGTCCTCGGTCCGAAGGACCCGCAAAAAGTGGTGGACAGGATCAAGCAGGCAACCGGAGCCGAGGCGGTTATTACCGATGTGAATGATTTAGGAAAGGTAGATATCCTGGCTGCCACCGACGGTGTCGCCCGGGAGATGCTGTTCGACTATCTTAAAGACAACCCGCATGGCAATGATGACCAGCAGACACCGATAGTGGTGCTGATATCTGAACAAAACATGAGAAATTTTGCTTAAAACACGGTAATGTCAATAGAAGGATGGGAATGAATGTTGCTGGATCAGAATAGAACACCTCTTTTTGACGCTGTGAAGTATCATGTAAAAAGAAATGCTGTTCCGTTGCAGATACCGGGCCATAAACATGGAAACGGACTCGAAGAATATAAGGAATTTGTCGGCGAGAATGTTTTGAGAATGGACTTGAACCAAACAAGAGGCATCGATATAATCTGGGACCCGGCTTCCGTTATTACGGAAGCTGAAAAACTTCTTGCTGAAACATTTCAAGCAAGTTCCGCTTATTTCCTGATCAACGGCACAACGTCGGGTGTACAGACAATGATTATGAGCACTTGTAAGCCTGGAGACCAGATCATACTGCCTAGAAACGTCCATAAATCGATCTTCAACGCTCTAATACTTAGCGGCGCGAGACCGGTTTATGTACTCCCGGAAATCAGCGGCGAACTGGGCATCGTACTTGGTGTCACGGAAGATAATCTACGCATAGCGGTAGAAGAAAATCCAAGCGCCAAAGCAGTGCTGGCAATTAATCCGTCATATTATGGAGTCGCATCAAACCTCAAGTCAATTGTGGAGACGGCACATCGCGGCGGTATGTCGGTCTTGGTGGACGAAGCCCATGGCACCCACATGCATTTTCACGATCATTTCCCCTTGTCCGCCATGAAGGCCGGGGCCGATATAAGCGCGGTAAGCCTTCATAAGACCGGTGGTTCGATGACTCAGAGTTCGGCGCTTCTTATTAGGAACAGCAATATTGATCCGGTCTATATAAAGCAGGTGCTTAATCTCGCTTATACAACCAGTCCATCTTATATTCTACTGTGCTCCCTGGACGTCGCCAGAAAGCAGCTGGCTATCAGAAGCAGAAAAATACTAGATCAACTCTTGGAGCTGTTGAAGTGGTCCAGGGAAGAGATAAATAAAATTGACGGGCTCTTCGCGCCGGATAAAGTGTTTTTTGAAGAGTCCGGGCAATTTAGTTTCGATGAAACAAAGCTATTGATAAACGTCCGGAAAATCGGGCTTACCGGTTACGAAGTCGAAGAAATGTTGGCTAAAGACTACAACATACTTATTGAGCTTGCCGACATGTACAATATCCTGGCTATCACAGGTTTGGGAGAACGAAAGGAATACCTGGAAGCTTTAATAAACGCCCTGACAGACATAGCCCGGCACACTGAAAGAAGAGAAATCAAAAAAATTGAAGCCGTGCAGTTTAATCCGGAAATTGTCCTGCAGCCGAGAGAGGCGTTTTACAGCCTTAAAAAGCCGGTGCCCCTTGAACAATGCGCCGGGGAAATATCAGGTGAAATGATCATGGTGTATCCGCCGGGAATTCCTCTGGTCAGCATGGGAGAAGTGATAACGCATGAAATTATTGAATACGTAAAGTTGCTTAAGCAGGAGAGATGCACGCTCCAAGGTACTTTCGACCCGTATGTCAATAACGTAATGGTTTTGGACAGATAATGGCAAAGTATTTTGCCTCAACTGCTGACGCATAATTATGTCACCTCCAGGTAAACTAATACAAAAAAGGAGGTGTGTTAATGGATCTTATAAAGTGGGATCCCTTTCATGAACTGACGGGCTTGCAGTCGTCTATCAACAGGCTTTTTGATGAAAACTTTCGTCATCCGCGGATGCTTGCGGGGACACTTGCCCATGGATGGGCCTTCCCGGTGGACATCAAGGACACGCCCGACGCAGTTTTGATTAAGGCGGAAATTCCAGGCGCGAACAAGGAAGATATCCAAGTTACTTTTAACGACAACCTGCTGACTATACGGGGTGAGCGCAGAAAAGAAGAAAAAGAGGAAGGGGCTAATTTTCTCAGGACGGAACGTAGCTACGGCTCTTTTAGCAGGTCTTTCACGATGGATATACCGGTGAAACACGATGAAATGAAGGCGCGCTACCGGGACGGCATCCTGGAAATTGTCCTGCCAAAGGATATGGATGCGAGAAAAGTGGGGAAGAACATCGAGATACAGTAATAAAGCCGTAGAAGAAGCCTTGAATATTAAAAATTAATTTTGTGGGAACCCGGTGCATAAAAACCGGGTTTCCTTCTATAAATTGCCCGGATTAATTTTTAAAGAATAAAATATACGCCACCTATAGTGGGGACGTAAAATTTATTGAAATCATAGCATCTTTTTGATAGTTTTAATATGGCAAGCAATTATTGGATACTGCTAGTTGGCCATTCTGGCAGCGGCATCCTTGAGCATTTGACGAATGGGCAGGCTATAGGGGCATTTTTCTTCGCATTCACCGCACTCTAAGCAAGAATCCGCGTTGACCGGCAGTCCCCGGTAGCGCTCCCTGGCCCAGTTCTGCAAATCATATCTCGTATAATAGCCGTCAAGTAAAAAAATCGTGGCTATGTCGATACCCTGGCTGCAGGGCAAGCAATACTCGCAGCGGCGGCAAAAGGCCGCGCCTAGTTTTTCCTTTTCTTTTTCTAACATTTGTTTCTCAGCGGCTGATAACGGGGCGGGATTACTTCCCGCGGAGGCGTTTTCCTCCACTTGTTTGAGAAAATCCATACCCGGTATTACGGTAGAGACGGGATATTCCAGGATATAACGTAAAGCCGGACCGGCCTTTTTTAAAGCGCCCCCGGCAAGCGGTTTCATAATAATAACGCCCGTGTCCGTTTTCCCAGTGTCGTGCAATAATTCATTTACTCCGGCTGTCTCAATCGCGTTAAAGGGAAACTGCACTGTTTCTATTTCTTTTATTTTAATCGCTTCCATCAAATAGCTCTTAATATGCCCGGTAATACCTATATGTCTTATTAAACCATCCTGTTTTGCTTTTGTTAAAGCGGCAAGAGCGCCGTTCTTGCTGAATACTTGCTTTAACGTCATTTCATCCTTGACATTATGCAGCTGGTAAATGTCAATGAAATCTGTTCTCAATGCCTCCAGGCTTTTTTGAATGTCGGCGGCCATGCCTTCCCCGGTTCTGGACATGGATTTTGTCGCAATTACCGCTTCTTTTCTCCTCTTTATTAAGGCGGCGCCCAATTTTGCCTCACTATCGGTATATCCCCTGGCTGTGTCGAAAAAATTTATTCCGAGATCTAACGCCTTGTTTACGATTATACTGGCATCTTCTTCGGTAACTCGCTGAATCGGTATACCCCCAAAGCCGATAACAGAAACTTTTATTCCTGTTCTGCCGAGTTTTCTGTATCTCACGGAGCTCACCGCGGGAGTATTATAACATTACTGTGAATTATTATTAAGTGTTAAACTGATTGCGTGATTATGGATGTTTGTCTTTTCGTGAAAAGTAAATTATACTGGTTTCTGAAAGATAAAGCGGAGGTGTTTCATGGAACTGGCAAAACGCCTGGCCGCCCTGGCCGCGTATGTGCCGGCGGGCGGCATTGCGGCCGATATCGGGACCGATCATGCCTACCTGCCTATTTTTCTGATTGAGGCGGGCATAAGCGAAAAGGTTATTGCCACCGATTTAAATCCCGGTCCGCTTGAATCCGCGAAGCGGGCGGTTGAAAAGCGCCATCTCGAAGACCATGTGGACCTCCGCCTCGGAGACGGCTTGAAGACGCTGCTGCCGGGCGAGGCTGAAGTTTTGGTCTTGGCCGGTATGGGCGGCAATACCATAAAAGAAATCCTGGCTGCCGGGCCGGGAGTTCTCAAGAGTGTGAACAGGCTGGTTATGCAGCCGATGGCGGATGCCGGCGACTTGAGAATTTGGCTTGCCGGAAACGGTTGGAAAATTATCGGCGAAAAACTAGTTGATGAAGACGGCAGGCTATACCAGATAGTTGTTGCCGAACCCGGCCGGGAATTGTTTGACGATAAATTATGCCTTGAACTGGGGCCTCGCTTAATTGAGGGAAGGGACCCGCTGCTGAATGCTTATCTTGGTAAAATAATCGAACAGTACGAGCGGGCGCTAAGCGGAATGGCATCCGGGAAGAACAATGCCGCGCGGGAAAAGGCCGGGCTGCTGAAGAATAAACTTGAGCGCATCAGGAAGGTGGTGGGAAGATGCCTGTAAGTTGCCGGGACATATTTAGCCTTATTGAAAAACTTGCGCCGATATACCTGGCCGCGGAATGGGACAATCCCGGCCTGCAGGTTGGCGATCCGTTTGCGGAAATCGAACTGGCCATGTTGACTTTGGATATCAATATTGATGTTGTTAAGGAGGCAAAGTTTAAAGGCGCCGGGTTGATTATCAGCCATCACCCTTTGATTTTTAAGCCGCTTAAATCGCTGCGCTTTAACCGGCCCGACGGAAGACTTGTGGAATATACCATAAAAAACAACATTACGGTGTATACCGCCCATACCAACCTGGATATCGCTGACGGTGGAGTCAACACCGCCTTGGCGGAAAAACTGGGGCTGAATGAAACCACGGTTCTGGAACCGGCCGGCCGGGAACAGTATGTCAAGCTTGTAGTGTTTATTCCGGCCGGACATGTGGAAGCTGTGCACCAGGCTATATCCGAAGCCGGAGCGGGATGGATCGGCAAATACAGCCATTGCGCTTTTCAGACCCGCGGCACGGGAATGTTTCAGCCCCTTACCGGCACGAAGCCTTTTATAGGAGAACAGGGCAAGTTGGAATCGGTTGAGGAGGCAAGGCTGGAAACAATTGTTCCAACAACCGGATTAGATGCTGTTATCCAGGCCATGTTAAGGACTCATCCTTACGAAGAAGTGGCCTATGACGTGTATTCGCTGAAAAACCCCGGCCCGGCCTACGGGTTGGGGAGAGTCGGCAGTTTAGCCCGCCAGGTGTCTTTTCGCGAATTCGCGCGGACAGTAAAGGAAGCGCTGGGCTTGCCGGCGGTCAGATTGGGCGGTAAATCCGAAAGCAAGGTCAAGAAAGTCGCTGTTTGCGGGGGAGCGGGAGCCAGGCTTTGGCCTGCGGCCCTCCGCGCCGGCGCGGATACATTTGTCACCGGAGATATCAGCCATCATGAAGCCCGGGATATGCTGTCGGCCGGCCTGAATTTTATCGACGCGGGTCATCATGGCACCGAGCATGTGGTTTTGTCCGCGCTTAAGGAATACCTGGAAGAGCAGTGCCGCATGAGCGGGCTGAAGGTCAAAATGGTTTTATCCGATACGGATACCAACCCTTATACTTGCATGTGAGCCCGGAATTGTCTTGAATAATGCGTTTCTTTGCATATTGTTTGTCCGGATGTTATAATGAACATAGTCGATTAAGTGAGTAAATCAGATGATCGCGGGCGCCGGGCCGAAAGGTGGCGTCTGAGGAAAGTCCGAGCTCCGCAGGGCAGGGTGCTGGGTAATACCCAGTGGGGGCGACC
>NZ_MVQM01000081.1:0-1932 GCF_002067195.1 Pelotomaculum sp. PtaB.Bin117
GTTTCTATATCAACAGGATGCCGTATATATAAAAAGCTTACATCTGGAAAAAATCACAGACACAAGCTTTAAGCTGTTCTTGCAACTCCTTTCCATTACCAGGAGGCAACAAAAATTCTTTTGCTGCCCTGAGGATGCCGGACACCCAGGCTTTAGTCCCATAGGCTTAATGCCCTTGGACACTAGGCTTGGAGTCGTTTATGTTAATTTATATCTGTTTATGTTAAAAACTTATTTAGGTCTCATTGTTCTATGTTAGTTTTTGTCGGCTAAAAGTATATCATTTATTGATAATTTGCACAACATCAACAATTATATTTTTAACCCGCCTCTTTTTTCTGGTAGATCTCTGCTGCAAAAAAACAAAACTATTGAATACAGATAAAAACAATAATATAATTTGGTTGTTGTTAGATTTAGTTGGCTGTAATTAAGCGATGTGAACGGAAAGCAAAGCTGTTGCAGATAATGATTTCAGCATAAATAAATTGAGAGGGAGTGTACATCATGACGGATCTTTTTGAGGAGGATCTGAAAAAAGCGCGTGAGTTTCATGGTCACGTATGCACGGGTATCGTTTTTGGCGTTAGGATGGCCCGGGCGGGTCTCAATTATCTTGGAATTGAAGATCCTGCTAAAAACAAAGATTTTATCGTTTTTGTCGAAGTTGATCGTTGTCTTGCCGACGCTGTACAATCGGTAACAGGATGTTCACTCGGAAAGAGAAGGCTGAAGTGGTTGGATTACGGTAAAATGGCGGCCAGTTTTATCGACATGAATACTGGTAAAGGAGTCAGGATCGCTATGGACGCGAAGCAAAACGCTCCTGAAGACGCTGATCCGGTTTTTTATTGGAAACAATTTTCCGATGAACAAATGTTTACAATGGAGCCGATAACGGTTGCCCTGAAACCGGGAGATCTGCCGGGCAGGCCGATGGCGAAAACCATATGCGAAAATTGTCAGGAAAAAATTATGGACGGCAGGGATATGCTCAAGGATGGAAAGGTACTATGCAAAGCTTGCGCCAATGGCGCTTATTATCAAAAGATTTAAAAAAGGAGTAAGAAACCCATGTGGGAGATGTATGATGACCTCATTGATGCGATACCTGAAAACCTGACCGTTTTGGAATGCCTGCTGGGGGTCTCTTGGACGCTTGTCCGGTCAGAGCGGGGTCTCGGTATGGCCAAGACAGTCAAGGGGGGCAAGAAAGGAGCGAATCTTGCCAATACTACCGGAATGCCGTTGAAAAAGCTTGCGTGTTTCTCTAAATCGTGGGATATGCTTGAAGCATCGTTGGGACAGGCGGCAATTAACGCGGCCTTCAATAACCCCGCGGAGGTCATGGCTCTTACCGGCAGACCAATTGATCAATCCTGTGCTCCCGAAGAATCCAACGCCTTCAAACAATTAATACCGGAAATTACCGGAAAAAAAGTTGCGGTGATTGGCCATTTCCCTAATGTAGCGCAACTCCGAAAAATATGTGAGCTGTCTGTGCTCGAAAGGAAGCCTCAAGCAGACGATTTTCCCGACTCTGCCTGCGAGTATATCCTCCCCGGGCAGGATTTTGTCTTTATCACCGGGACAGCCTTTACCAACAAAACCATGCCCAGACTCCTTGAACTGTCAAAGAACTCAAAGATTATCCTCGTGGGTCCAAGTGTGCCGATTTCCAGGGTTCTATTTAACTACGGAGTCGATCGGCTCGCAAGCTTGGTTATCCTCGATCAGCAGCTCATCTGGAAAGCGGTTCAAGAAGGCGAAAAAATGAATATTTTCAAGCATGGCGGACAAATGGTATGCGTTCAGCGGAGTCCGTCATGCCCGGGTCGAGAGGACGTGCGCGCGGCATGGGAGTAGATTCTATTACACTAAACCCTGTGGGCATTGTCAAATCACAAATAACTGATCGAAACAGCATGCCGA
>NZ_MVQM01000082.1:0-3467 GCF_002067195.1 Pelotomaculum sp. PtaB.Bin117
ATTTCCTTTTGCGGGACGCCGCCCACCAAGAGCTTTTCGGCCAGCGCCGGGGAGATGTTTCCCAAACGCTGGTGGTTTCCCACTACTTTGGTAATTCTTCCGGATTTGTCATGCTCATAGTGGTCAACCGCATATCGGTAAAGGGTGGTGCCGGTGACTTCACCGTTCTGCACGCCGGTGGCTTCAAAGACTTCCATGTATTTGCGAGAGTGGTCAGGTAACTGCATTTTGAAAACCATGATGGGGAAGGCTTCAACTATATTGCGCAGCAATCGTTCCTCCGACAGGGAGGTCCCGGCTTCCAAGCACATGGTCAGGATGCGGTCGTAAGCGGACCTGGCGCTGTTGGCGTGCAGGGTGCTAATGATTGTATGGCCTGTTCTTCCAGCTTCCTGAACGACCATCGCTTCCTTTCCGCGCATTTCAGCGGGGACGAGCAGGGTGGGATGGAGTCTCAGGGAGAGTTTGAGCAAGTCCAGCATGGTAACGGCGTCAGGTCCTTCCTTTGTCAGAAGGTGAATCACATCATTGAGCATCACGCCGTTTTCATCGTACTTGGCCAGGGATAGTTCCCTGGTGTCCTCGATGGTGATGATACGTTTATCGTGACCTACGGAGCTAAGAATGTAGCCCATATCCGCAGTTTTGCCGGAACCTGTAGAGCCTGCGAACGCTATTGAAACGCCATTGTTGACGCAGGTAATCAAAAAATCCAATTCTTCTGCCGTTGCTGTTCCCCAGCGAATGAGGTTCTGCCTGGTGATGAAAGACGGCTTTTGCTTGCGGACGGAGGCGATGGCCCCGGCGTTTGCGTCAACACAGGGCTCTATAGCACCCGACATTCTGACGCCCCGTGAAATATAGCTGTCTCCGACAGGCTTCGAGCCATCAAGGATTACGCCGCCAAACCTGCTCATTTTCCGGACGATGTTGGCGCAGGCTTCCGGGCTGCCAAAGGTTTCCGGCAGTCGCACCTTTTTGTCCTTGTACTGCACCCAGACGCCGCTATAGCCGTTGACATTGATTTCCTCGGTATCGTCGTCCTGCAAATAGGGAGATAAAAGCCCCATAAAGGCCATATCGTTATATATCGCGTCCACCAGCTCGGAAATGTTTCGCAGGTCTTTGGACACCAACTGCTCACTGTTCAAGTAGCGCATAATCAGGTCTTTGAGCTTTGCTTCCGCCTCCTGGGAGTACAGGACCTGGGCCAGCTCCGTGGAATGGTTTTGGGCGATAATGCGCTGTAATCTGTCTAAAATCTCGCCGTAATCCCGCGTCTCCAGGCTGCTTTCTTCGGTGGCGGAGCGCCGTTTGTTGGCGCGATAGATCAGGTCATGGATGGAAAACCGCCTGTTCATGGCTGCCCACCTCCGCAGATGTTGTCGGCAATCTGTTCCAGCACCTTGCTGTAATAGCGGCAGGCCCGGTCGCGGTGGAAATACAAGGGCGTTCCGGCGTTTTGCAGCTCGCTGGCCCGTTTGACGTAAGGCAGCTCAAAGGAAAAGGGAAGTCCGGTCATCTCCCGATAGGTCTGATCGTCGAATTCGCCGTCCGGCGCTTGCAGGATATGGATTTGCTTTTCCGCTATGTGCAGTTCCCGCACAAAATCGGAGACGCCTTGCTGCCACATCTGCGCCGCAATGGAGGGCCGGTGCAGGGTGCAGATTGTTTCCGCCAGCCACAGGCCCACGCCCGACACCGGGTTTGTCAGTTCCGCGGCTCCGTCGAGGACCAGAATGTCGAAGGCCACGGACGCGGCGTTTATCATTTGTTCCACCTGCGCAAGGGTCACGGTATCACAGAGCAGCCCGGTATAGCGGGTGGGCGCGGACAGAAAAAACAGGTCTTTGCTCTCCCCGGACTCCACGAATTTTTCCCCGATGTTGGGGTTGTCTTCGCTTAGTGCCCGGAACAGGCCCTTGTCCGGGGGGACGTTCTGGCCGAAGAAGATTTGCAGTTCTCCGAAAACCAAATTGGCGGAAATGAGCCCTACCAATCGGTCACGGATGGAAAGGGCGCAGGCCAGGTTGGTGGCGAACGTACTTTTTCCGCTGTTGTTGCCGCCCCAGACGGTGATGATTTTACTGCTCATGGCTCACACTCCGTTTCTCAAACACCAAGTGCAGTTTGCCGGTGTATTCGGCCTGGATAAGCCTTTCCGCTTGCGCTTCAGTGACGATCAGGGTCACGGCTTTCACGATGGGGTCCCCGGTGGAGGACTGGCTTTCGGCCTGCTGCTTCCGGACCTGGGCGGCATCCTGGGTGCGGGCATTCTCCGCGCTGTAAACCTCTAGTTGCTTTAATTCGGGATAGATGATCACCTGCGGAGAGGCACTTTGGCCGTTGGGTGATTTATCCGTAAACACGGCAACCGTTACGATGTCGCCACTTCTCAGGTGGGAGGATAATCCCGCCGCGATGCTCGGGACGCTGATAGTGACTAGGCGCTGATTGTTTGCGGCAATGCGGTCAAGCAGCTCACTGGCAATCATTCCGCCGAGTTTTTGCGGAAAGAAATAATCTCCTTTGGCAATGTCCGTCTGTGCAATCTTCCCGATAATCAGGGACTTGTCATTCATGACATTCTCCGGCAGGCCATAGCTTCCGATTTCCGCTGAAACAAGGTGTTTGTCCTGGATTGCCGTCCCAACCGGAATGTCCGCTGCCGCCCGCAACACTGTCACGGTCGCGTTTTTACTTTCGTAAAAGTGAGGCAGAAGAAAAAACGAAACGCCCGCTGCCAGGATCAGGCAAAGGGCGCTTAAAAATATCCGATTCTTGAGTAGTTTCAAATTGTTCTGCTCTCCTTTCAAGTTTTTAAAATAAGGGGGAGGGGGAGGTTCTACCTGCCGAAAAAGAAAGAGGGCTGACTTTCATGCGTATTGTTCTTTTTCTTTGCGGCAGGCTTATTTGGTGACGTATGGATTTTGAGAATATTACCCCAGCCGAAGGATAGCGTATTTTTTTCGGCAGGTAAGTTTTTCAGTGCGAGAGAGGCGTGGAGAAGGGATGAAGAAAAGGCGGCGCTGTCTGCACTTTTCGTAAACTACCCCCTTGGCGGAAGATTGCTTTTTTAATCATCGAATATTACGCACTTTTTTTTGCCGCATTTTCTTTTATACTCGTCGAAGTGCAGACAATGCTTGCAATCCCGTTTTTCTACCACCTTAATGGGCTTGCGGTCATGTCCCGGTTTTTCCTGCATCATGCGCTCGTATGCGCGTAGAGGGCCTTCTGTAAAGTGCATTGAAAGCACCTCCTTTCATAAAGAAGGCACAAAAAACCCCTCATTGATTAAAGAGGGAATTACTGCACGTAGCGGTCAAGTACCGATTTATCGTTCTTGCTCCCGCTGCCGCTTTTTGTACCAGCTTTCAAGCAACTGAACGTAAAATGCACCCTATAGAATAGACAGTAGCAGTTTTCAAATACCCTTTGTTTCGGACAGGTGTGTTTTAAAAATC
>NZ_MVQM01000083.1:0-11752 GCF_002067195.1 Pelotomaculum sp. PtaB.Bin117
CCCCGCCACGATTATCAACCGGTTGTCTACAATCACTTCAACTAAAGATACATCCAACTTGTACCGTTTGGATACCTGGCAGTCAACCCTGTCCCTGCTTAAAACTCACTGGGAAACCGGGGTCGGGCTGGGGAGAAAAGCCTTTGCCCGAGTGTACTACACGCATATGATTAATTCCAACGTGGTTCCCCACTCGCATAACTTGTATTTACAGATTATCAGCGAGTTTGGTATACTTGGCTTGGTGGTTTTTGGCTGGCTGTTTGTAGGCATATTCCGCCTCGGGCTTAAACTAAGCGCGGCAGGCAGCGCCGGCGCAAGAAGCCTGAACGCGGGAGTAATGGGAGCGCTGGCGGGGTTTTTATTCCACTCGCTAGTGGATTATTTTCTCTGGTATTACAAGCTGGGAATTTTGCTTTGGTTGCTGATAGCAATCGTTCTTGTGCTGGAAAAACTTACGGCACAACAGATCAGCTCTGAAAGGAATGAGCAGAATGCATAAAAAAAAGGATAACGTAAAATTTAATTTTGTGGATATTATTATCATCGGCCTAATCCTTGCCCTATTCGCGGCCGGCGTGTACAAGCTAGCATTTGTGAACCGGGCGCTGGCTTTACAAAACGGTCATATCGAATTTAAGGTTTATGTTGAGAAAGTGCGCATTCCTACGGCAGAGAGCATTAAAGAAGGACAAGCCGTGCGAGACGTACAAACCAACATTCCGCTGGGAAATGTCGTTAAGAAAGAGGTTTTTCCGTATCAAGAGGCCGTGCCTACGCTTGACGGCAGGGTTGTGCTGGCTGATGTGCCGGAAAAATATGACGTGATCATCACTATAGAGTCACCGGCCGTCGTAACAGACAACACTATTATGATCGGCAACAAAGAAATCAAAATCGGCGCGCAAATAAACGTTAAAAGCAATGTATTTTCTGTAAACGGAACTATTTATGGCGCGACTATACTAAACCAATAGCAAAGACAAAATGAAATAAAAAAAAGAAAAAAAGGCTTCTCATTTAAAGAGAATTTAAAGAGAAGTCCTTTTTTTCTATTCGGGCAGTTAGCTTTCATTTAGCTTTCGGCTAATTTCTCAGTTAATTTATGAAGCTTTAAGTTTTTGCCTTCGCCCCCGGTATGCCGGGGTTGACTCCTTCTTTGCTCTGGGTGGCGTCAGAAGAAGCATCTGGTTTACGGGATGTTCCTGTGCCGGCGCTGCCGGTATCTCCAGGCGTAATAGTGATCTTGCTGCCGGTGGAACCACTGGTATTGCTGCTTTTTGCGCCGGTTTTACCTGACTTGTCAGTAGTCGTCTGCCCGCCAGTCTGCTTGGTCCCGTTCTGGTCCTGCTGCGTTTGGGTGCCGGGCTGCTGTTTCGTCTGGTCGGCAGTGGCTGCTGTTTCACTTGATTTCTGGGAAGTTGCCTTAGAACCGCTTGAGCCGCCGTACTGGCCGCTCAGCGGGGTAGTCAGCACGACATTGGTCTCTGTTTCCCCTTTGAAGAGTTTTGCCAGCACCTGCCTGGCTTCAGCAGGATCCACTCCCCAGTAACTCCCTCCATTGATATCCAGCAGCCGCCCGGGCAGAGTCTGGGCGACAAAATTGCCGTTCTCCATGTTCTTTGAAGCCGACGAAGCCAGTTTTAATAAATCCGTCGCAGGCAAGTTGGTTTTTACATAACGGTTGATTTCAGTGACCAGTCTGGGCAACTTGGGAATGGTGCTGGCTTGAAGCATTTCTCTGCCCAGCGCCATTAAAAACTTCTGCTGGTGCTGGGTACGCTCGATATCCGCCAGCGGGTAATCCCGGAAACGCACGTACTGCAGCGCCTTGTCACCGTCAAGGTGCTGTACGCCCTTCTTCAGGTGAATCCCTTCGCCAGATTTATCCATATCTTGTTCAACATCATAGGTTATGCCTCCCAGGGCGTCCACGATATCTTTAAAACCGCTGAAATTGACAAGCACATAATATTTTATCGATGTGCCAAGCAACTGCGAGACAACCTTCGTGGTAAGCTCCGGCCCGCCGTAGACAGAAGCGCTGTTGATCTTATCCATACCATAGCCTGGAATGTTCACCCTGGTATCCCGCGGGATGGAGAGCAAGGCCACCTGCTTGCTCTTCTGGTCGACGCTGGCCAGGATTAACGTGTCGGTGCGGGCCATGGTTTCGCCCTTCCTGGCGTCTATACCCAGCAGCAGCACGTTTAGCCTTTCGGGAGTAGGTTCAAATATATTAGGTATATCTATATCCGGAGTTTCAAATGGAAACATATCTTTCAGCAGCATGCCGCAGCCGGCCAGCACCGTCAACAACAACAGGCAAATAACCACAAAAGGCGTTTTCCTTCTTAATTTTCGCCGCCTGGTTATCCTCATCAACTCACCCCATTGGAATAACACTTTACTAAGCTGTTATCTGTCTAATTGTTTAAATCCTGACAAGGGTTCAACATTTCTCAAAGCTACCGCACCGTCGCCCCGCCCCGGTACATCACCACAGCCGGCGACTGGGCTTTCACGCCGCGCCCGTCGTCCCTGGGCACTACCAGCAGGTGATTAAGCGGCGCCGCGCTGCCGGCATGAATATCCGCACCCCCGGTGACATCCGGAATGCCGTTGCCGGTTGCATCGACTACAACCGCCTGTCCCCGCCTGGTGATAAGCTCCGTCCCGGCATGGCCCTGCAAAATCTGACCTGTTTTTAAATCAACTATTTTCCACTGCATATACTGGTCGACATAGCTTTGAGTGACCAGCGGGTCGCTGCTTCCGCCCGGTTCATCGTCAGCGCCGGCAAAAGCGGCATAACCCAGAACAGAAATTACTATAACAGCAAGCAAAACGATAAAAACCGTCTTAAATTTATTCATGACAATCAAACCCTCCTGTTGCAGAATTCGACACAAGCCGGCCCAATTCCTCCCATATCAAGACAACTTATACCGCCTTTATTATATAGACGTTAATCAGGCCGAATAAGTTCGACAGCCAGCGAGGCATTTTTTAAAGCCTGCTTACGCAAGAGAGCCACCCGTTCTTGAAGATCCGCGCTTATTTTTTCACGGTTGCGCACAGCATGCTTTATTCTCAAGGACAGCTCGTTATATTCGAGGCATTCGGGACTTAAACCAGTTGGCAACCCGAGCGACTGTAGAAAACGGTTCACTTTCGGGTCATAGGAAATACCAACTACCGGAACGCCGAAAATCGCGCTGAATATCAGAAAATGAAGCCTCATACCCACCGCCAGATCAAGGTTGGCGGCAATAGACAGCAATTCCTTGTATTTTGTTCCGGAGCCAAGCATGAAAGGAGGTTTTCCACGCATCAGGGCGGCCACCTCCCGGCATGTCTCAATGTCTACCGGGTTATGCATCGGGATCAGCAGCACCTGCCATCCTTGCGCCGTCAAATCGTCGGCCGCTCTGGCCACCACTTCCTTATAACGGCTCAGACCCTTCCACGGTATTACGGACAAACCGGCTACGGGACCGCCGCCCACGCCGAGGGAGGCAAGAATCTTACGCCCTTTTTCAACGTCAATCAGAAGCGGCTCCAGACCAAGGACAGGATCGGCAGTCACCTGCACATGCGGGCGTTTAACACCCAGAGAAACAAGTTCACTTTTTGAATCGGCATCACGTACGGTGACAGCGTTAACATGATTAACCACAAGCCGCACCGCCGTCCTGCCTAAAGCGGTGTGCACAGGCCCGATACCCTGGGCGTAAAAGAAAACGGGCTTGCCGATAAGCACAGCCATTGCGACAACGCCTAAATAATAAATTATGCTGCGGGGACTGGTCACATCCTGCAAAAGCCCGCCGCCGCCGCTGATTAACATGTCCGCCGCCTTAATGGCTTGAAAAACCTGCCAGGGATTGTTGCGCGAAACGGAGCGGACATCAAATTCCCGGGTGGTGTAACCCGGTTCCCGGGATAATACGGTAACTTCCAGGCCGGGCATTACACCTCTGAGAGCCTGTAACATAGCATGCAGGATCGCCTCGTCACCACTGTTATGAAAACCATAATACCCTGAAATTACCACTTTGGGCATAAATGCTCCCCCAGGAAAACCAGTTAATTAATCTTCAAACGTCAGACAGATGTCACCGCGTCCGCCTTTTAAATCGGTACTCCCTGAGCACCAGCCAGGCGAACAAAGGCAGGACGGCCTGGCGGCGCCAGCGTGAAGGATCTTTTACCAGGCGGAACAGCCACTCCAAATGCAAGCGGCGGATCCACCGCGGCGCGCGGCGCACTTTTCCGGCCACAACATCAAAGCTGCCCCCCACCCCAACGGCAACAACCGCTCCGGTTTCCTGGAGATTTCTATCTATCCACCACTCTTGTTTCGGCGCCCCAAGCGCCACGAAAAGCAGGTCGGGGCGGGATTCCCTTACTATCCCGGCTACTTCGGCTTCTTCATTATCTTTAAAATATCCATGGTGGACACCGGCGACTCTTAAGCCCGGGTAATCCAGACTCAACCTGGCGGCTGCCTCCTCCGCGACTCCCGGAGCCGCGCCGAGCAAAAAGATACTCCACCCCTCCACAGCCGCCTGTTCGACCAGGCGCATCATCAAGTCAATACCGGTGACCCGTTCCGGCACCGGACTCCCGGCTACCCGGCAGGCCCAAACAATTCCAACTCCATCCGGGGTTACCAAATCGGCGCGCCCGGCCAGTTTGCACAGTTCCCGGTCAGCCCGCGCACGATATAAAAATTCAGGATTAATCGTCACCACCCGGCGCGGCAGTCCGTGACGAATATATTCCGCAATCCGTCTTACCGTTTCTTCAAGATCTAAGGCGTCTATATTTATCCCAAGCAGGTCGACCTTCATACCTGTTGAATTCCTTTTTCTAATTTCTTTAAACTTTCTTTAATTTAATATCCGGCAGTCACAATGATCATACCTAATGATGACGAACCGTTCTCACATTCCTGATTCCTGCCCCCTGAGCATTTATCTTTTTAACGTTATCAACGTTGCTTTTTACTATTTTAACATAGTATTCAATTAACCTCCAGGCATCAGTAAGTACCTTGATCAGCCCAATGCTTTGCCGGGCAGCCGTTTGTCGCCGACCCGCCGGGTAATCCGCTCCTTGTCGAAGTACTCGAGCAAGGGCAGGGCATATTTGCGGCTCGTCTGTAAAAGATCGCGCAGCTCACGTACCGTAATCTCACCATTTTCACGCAAAAAGCCAACAACCTTCTGTCTGACCATACTGAGAGTTTCATCAAGAAAATAAAGATTTTCGCCCACTTTTTTTAGTTCACCGGTTCTCAAGAAATACTGCAGCAGTTCCAAACCAGCGTTCTCGCTCAAGCCCGCCGTGGCGGTCAGTTCGCTCCATGCCGGGGGCTGAAAGCAGGCTTCGGCCAATTCCTTCCTGATCCGGTCAATTATCAAACTCATTTTCGGCTCTGAGCCAGAAACGAAGGACGGACTGGCAACCGCCTGAGCCGTGCAGCGGACCAGTTGATCATTTTCCAGGGCAGCCAGCAGAAATTGAAAAACTTTATTATTCAGCGCGGGAAATTTCCGGGAACGAAGTTCTTCTTTAGGATACCCTTCCCGCAGGGGAAACTCGCGGTGGTAGGATTCCAGCATTTGCTGCAGCTCACCGGCCAGACGCCGGTATACTTCAATCAGCGCCAGGTAGACTTTCCCGTCGCCGGGCACTATCTTAACCTTGTCCTGAAGGGCAAGCTCTCGTGCCAATTTATCGGTCTCGGACACTTGGAACCCTGTCCCTGCCGCCGCGTCCATCAATTCAGGCAATCCGGGATTGCTCCGCAAATATTCTTCTAAAATCTCGGCCGGCGTACCCCGCTCCCGGGTTTCCAGAGCCTTCAGCACTTCGCTGCGAAAGCGCTTGTGCTTGCGCCCCGGCGCCGGGTCAATGACAATCCCGCCGCCGATAGTCAGCATAGGTGAATAAGACCGGAGCACAAACCGGTCCCCCTTGACCGCGGCCGTCTTTTCTTGCAGCTCAATCTGGGTATAAGCTATCGCTCCTGGTTCGAGTTCTTCCCGGTCCAGCAACACGACCCGCCCCAGGATTTCACCGGACCCAAGATGAAAACGAACCGGAGCCCGGTTTTTCAGCGGCCTGACGGCGCTTTTGAGCAATAATAAATGCACGTCCAGCCGGTATGACGGGGTAAGACTGTTTACACCCGCCACCACGCTCCCGCGGCTGATTTGTTCGACCTCCAGACCGGCCAGGTTGGCCGCCACCCGCTGTCCGGCCCAGGCAAAATCGACTTTTTCACCATGTGACTGGAGAGACCGCACCCGGGCGATCAGTCCTTGCGGCTGTACTTCCACTGAATCACCAACCCGGATTTCACCCGCTACCAGCGTTCCTGTCACCACTGTACCGAAACCCGTGACGGAAAACACCCGGTCCACGGGCAGCCTTGGCGGGCCGGCTGCGGTTTTAGCCGGAGTTTCCTCCGCCACACGGTCCAGCAGCTCAAGCAAGCCGCCGATGCCTTGACCGGTCACAGCAGAAACTGTTACCAAAGGAGCATCCTCTAAAACCGTGCCCTTTAAAAAATCCTGCACTTCTTCTTTTACCAAACCAAGCCATTCCTCATCCACCAGGTCGGCTTTGGTCAGCACAACAACACCCTTTTTTACCTGAAGCAACTGGATGATATCCAGATGTTCACGGGTCTGGGGCATTACTCCTTCATCAGCGGCAATCACCAGAAGCACCAGGTCAAAGCCGCCGGCTCCGGCCAGCATATTCTTGATAAAGCGCTCATGCCCGGGCACATCAACAATGCCGGCCTTGCGTCCGCCCGGCAGCTTCAAGGCGGTAAAACCGAGCTCAATCGAGATACCCCGCTCTTTTTCTTCTTTCAGCCGGTCAGTGTCAACACCAGTCATAGCTTTAACCAAGGCTGTTTTACCATGATCGACGTGACCGGCAGTCCCGATAATCAGGTGTTTCATTTTAAATCACCTTTCCTATCGCCGCCGCCAGCGCCGGCAATTCATGATCACGCACGGTACGGACATCCAGAATCAAGCTGCCGTCTTGCACCCGGCTCATTACCGCCGGTTTTCCCCGCATCAGGGCTGACTGCAAGTCGCCGGCAGAAGTCGCGCGGGAATTAATCTTCACAATCGCGGTAGGCAGTTCAGCTGACGGGAAGGAGCCGCCGCCCACCACGGAAAACCCCTTGCCGACCTCAACTTCCGCCTTGTTTTCCACGGCGCCTCGCACAAGGCCGGCCAAACTCTCCGCTTTTTCTGTCAATTGGCTTGAACCAGCCGCAAGCATCTGCAAAGTCGGTATTTTTTCAACAATAAGCTCCTCATCCAGGTATTCCCGCAAGGTAGCCTCCAAGGCCGCCACAGTCATCTTGTCGACCCGGATCGCCCTTAGCAGGGGATGCTTTCTCATCTTATCAATATAACGGCGTTTTCCCGCAATTACGCCGGCCTGCGGGCCGCCCAGCAACTTGTCTCCACTGAAGGTAATCACATCCGGTCCCGCGGCCACTACCTCCCGCACGGTAGGTTCTCCCGGCAGGCCGAAGCGGCTCAAATCAAGCAGAGAGCCACTGCCGAGATCGGACATCACCGGCAGGGAATAGGCACGGCCAATCTCCACCAGCTCATTTATCGTGGTTTCCCTGGTAAAGCCAATGATCCGGTAGTTGCTGGTATGGACATGAAGCAGCAGCGCCGTTTGTTCGTTAATCGCCTTCCGGTAATCATCGGGATAAGTTTTATTGGTGGCGCCGACCTCCACCAGTCTTGCGCCGCTCTGGGCCATTACCTCCGGAATACGGAAAGAACCCCCGATCTCTACTAACTGGCCTCTGGATACCACGACCTCGCGCTCTTTAGCCAGTGTGCTCAGCGCAAGAAGAACCGCCGCGGCGTTATTGTTCACCACCAGGGCGGCCTCCGCCCCGGTCAGGGAAGTCAGAACCGGCTCCAGCGGCGCGTAGCGCGACCCGCGCCGGCCGGTAGTCAATTCCAGTTCCAGGTTGGAGTAACTGGAGGCTATCTCGTAAACGGCCCGCCTGGCGTTTTCGCTTAAAAGGGCCCGTCCCAGGTTTGTGTGCAGGACTACCCCGGTGGCGTTGATTACCGGTTGCAGATTGGAACATGCCCTTTTACGGACAGCTTCAGTTGTTCTTAACACAATCAAATCCAGACAACTGTTTTCATCCATATCTTCTTCAGCCGGGTCACCATCCAGGAGCCGCCGGCGCTCACCGGCCAAAGAATCACGTACAGCCTCAACCACCATGCTCCTGGGATATACGGCCAGCAGTTCCGCCACTCTATCGTCCCTGAGCGTTTCATCAACCGAAGGCAACAACCGCACGCCCTGTTCCCATGATTTTTTACTCATACAGCCCCCAAAAAACGAGAATATTATCTTCTTAACCTTACAATTATATGGCAGTTATACACCAAAAGCAAGTATCGGATCCCAGCCCGCCTTTCCACAAATGGCACAACTTATATCCCCATGGCATTAACACCCTCTGTAAAGATACCAGCGGTTATAATATAATGATTAGGAGTCAGGAGTCAGAATAAAAACTGTAATCCGTCCGGCACCACTCTGAATGTCTGCTTACTGAATGCTTGTATATTAACCCAATAATGATAAAAGAAAGCGCTCCGATTATGTGATCGCTTTATTTATTTATTGTTACTGTTCAGGTAATCAGAAATTCAGAAGTTAGACTCAGATAATTCCAGACGATAAACCATTCTATTTATTCTGACTCCTGACTTCTGAGTACTTGTTATTTATTTTTACTTCCCGGGCAGGAAATTGTGATAAATTGCCGTATTAATAGTTGCGACCACTTGGATAGGAGGTAAAAAATGATGATTCAAGAGGTGCGGGTAATTACCAAGGCTGGAATCCCCGACAGCAAGGGAGAGGAAATCCTGTACGAAATTAGCCACGCTTTAGGTATTAACACGGTGCAAAAAGTCAGAACCGCCCGCGTTTTCCGTTTTGAAGGCATTGGCGCCAGTGATGCCGCCCTGCTGGCGGAAAGACTGCTGGCAGAAAGTATTTTCCAGGATTTTTCAGTTAACAGCCCGGTGATTAACGATGCCGCCATTGTACTGGAAGTAGCTTACAAGCCCGGAGTAATGAACCCGGAGGCCGCTTCCATTATGAAATCCGCGGCCGACCTGGGCGTAGCCGGGTTATTGGCGGCCGACTCCAGTTGGGAGTATGGTTTTTACGGTGAAAACATCACCGGTGAAGATATTGAAAGAATCACCTCCAGCCTGCTGGTTAACGCCACGGTAGAGTATGTTGTGAAAGAAAAACCAAAAACCTTGATTATTCAGGGCAGGCCAGGCCGCACGGAAGTGATTCCGGTTAGACGAATGAGCGACCCCGAGCTGATTGAATTGAGCCGTGACAAGTTATTCTTAAACCTGGAGGAAATGCAGGTTATTAAAGAATACTTCCAGCGCATCGGCAGGGACCCCACTGATTGTGAAATAGAAACAATCGCTCAGACCTGGTCCGAACACTGCGGGCACAAAACATTCAAAGCCAGGTTGATCGTTGACGGCAAAGAGAAAACCCCGCTCTTGCAACGGTTGAAAAAAGCCACTGAGGAGAGCAAACACCCGCTGGTGCTGTCGGCATTCGTGGACAACTCCGGTGTAATGGAATTTTATGACGGTCAGGCTATTTGCGGCAAAGTGGAAACCCACAATTCCCCATCGGCCATTGAGCCATACGGCGGCGCCATGACCGGCAGCGGCGGCGTATTCCGCGACATCGTGGGTACCGGACGCGGCGCGAAAACACTGGCTTCAACCGATATGTTCTGCTTTGCCAGGCCCGACACGCCCGACGAAGATATTCCGGCCGGCTGTCTCCACCCGCATTACTTATTGCGCCGGGTGGTCGCCGGGGTGCGTGATTACGGCAATAGAATGGGTATTCCCACAAATAACGGCTCGGTGCACTTTCACCGGGATTTCCGCGCCAAGCCGTCGGTTATCGTAGGGGCCTACGGGATCCTGCCGGCGGAGTTATGCCGCAAAGGCCGGCCCCGGGCCGGAGACCTGGTGATTGCGCTGGGCGGCCGCACCGGGCGGGACGGCATTCACGGCGCCACTTTCTCCAGCGGGGAAATGACCGACCGGACCATCGATGTAAATTCCAGCGCCGTGCAAATCGGCCATCCCATTGAAGAAAAGCGTACGTTCGACGCCATTCTGATAGCCCGTGACGAGGGCTTGATCAGGGCCATCACTGACTGCGGCGCCGGCGGGTTCGCTTCCGCCGTCGGAGAAATGGGCGCGGCAGTAGGCGCCAGGGTTGCCCTCGACCGGGCGCCGCTGAAATACCCCGGCCTGTCCCCGTGGGAAATCATGGAGTCGGAAAGCCAGGAGCGGATGGTGCTTGCGGTTGCCCCGGAACATGCCGGGCGGCTCATGGAAATATGCCGGGGTTACAATGTCGAAGCCACCGTCCTCGGCGAATTTACCGGAGACAAGTGTTTCTCCGCCACGTACGAAGGCCAGGTGGTAATGAATCTGGAAATGGAATTCCTGCACAACGGGCTGCCCCAGCGGGTGATGGAAGCAGCCTGGCGTCCGGCCCGCTTTGCAGAGCCGCAGGCTGTTCCAAAGGCAGACTGGGAAGACCTGTTCTGCCGGGTAATGGGACACCTTAACGTCTGTTCCAAAGAACCGATTGTCAGACTGTACGACCACGGCGTTCAGGGCACCAGCGCCCTCCCTCCCTTTTCCGGCATAAACGGAGACGGGCCGAACGACGCGGCCATCATGGCGCCTATCCTAGGAAAACCATACGGGATGGTGATCTCCCACGGCCTGAACCCCGTGCTGAACATGATTGACCCTTACCATGGAAGCCTGTGGGCAGCCGCCGAGGCGGTATCCAACGCGATAGCCTCCGGCGTCAACCCGCGTGATCTGGTTCTCATGGATAATTTCATCTGGCCTTTCCCCGACGAGGAACTGCTGGGCGCCCTGGACCTGGCCGTCGACGCCTGTGTGGACTTCGTCCGCGGCACAGGGATGCCGTTCATTTCCGGCAAGGACAGCCTGTCCAGCACTTACCGGGGCAAAGACGGGACGGTGATTAAAATCCCTCCGATATTATGTATTTCAGCGTTCGGGCGGATACCGGACGTGTCCCGGACAGTGTCGGCCGATTTTAAAAAAACCGGCGCGCAAATCGTCTTGGCAGGATACCGGAATACCGCTGAAATGGCCGGATCTGTCTACTACGACTTGCTCGGTTATATCGGCAACAACCTGCCGAAGCTCAGCCCCACCGCGCTGATGCAGGTTTTTGAGGCCGTTTACGGGGCTGTAAAATCAGGAAAAGTCCTGGCCTGCCACGACATCAGCGAAGGCGGCGCGGCGGCGGCGCTGGCCGAGATGTGCTTCGGCGGCGACATGGGTGTTCAGATAATCATACCGGAGGATGAATCAGCCGAAAGCTTCCTGTTCAACGAAACGGCAGGCTGCTTCCTGGCGGAAATCCCAGCCGGCAGCAAGCCGACTGATATTTTTGGCGGCATTCCCTGCCAGGTAATCGGCAAAACAACAGACAGTAAAGTTATTGCAGCCGAACAATCAGGAAAAACCCTTTTCGAGACCAGGCTGGACAGGCTGAAAGCAGCCTGGCGGCAGCCGATGAAGGAGGTGTTCCGGCAGTGAAAAAGCCGCGTGTATGTGTTTTAAGA
>NZ_MVQM01000084.1:0-10670 GCF_002067195.1 Pelotomaculum sp. PtaB.Bin117
GACTGTCAGCGACGGTACCAGCCCATTGGGACTGTCATTGGCCTGGTTGGCGGCGCCGGCCGGGCCGGGCAGGACCATTGAGAAGACGCTGCACAGCAATGCCAGCACGGCAAGAAATGTCACAAACTTTCTGTACTTTAGTTTTGATCCCAATTGCATTAGCCGCAATTTCTTTCTCCCCCTTTCACGCCACTTTATTAACCGGTCATATCAAAAAATTTCAATATCAGTCAACTTAAGTGACGTCGTTATCGCGTTTCATTTCATAGACAAACACCTTGGGTTCGTCGAAGACATAAAATGACGGAACTTCGTTGGTCTCCGACAAGGGCCGGTAAACGAGGGGTTTGTTCAGCTCATCGGCAATCAGCGCCAGGTCGTCAACCGACCTGGCCGGTACCGCGTTTCCAATGAGTGCCGATATATCCCCGTCAATGGCCGCCATGCGGAAGCCATGCTTTTTCACGATCTGCCTCACCCTGGCCTCCAGCGGATCGATGTGTCCCGCCCTCCCGCCGGTTAACCAGAGCAGCAGGACCAGCACTAAAGCGCTGATGCACGCGACAGTGCCGTATGGGGCCACCTTTTTCCAGCTTACCCGGACCGGCACGGTCTTGACTGCCGTGATGGCGCCCGGCTTTTCTTTCACTGGCTCCCCGCCGATCTCAAAGGCTTTCCGGACCAGGGGCACTACCAGGGTTGGCGCCAGTTGCTCCTTAACCTGCCCGCCGTCCGCCGCTGCTTCCACGGCCACGTTCCAGCGCACGGTCATGCTCACCTCGTCCGGAATCAACTCCGAATCCCTGATTACGGTGCTGGCAAAAGCGTTGTAATCAGGCAGCCGCAACGGCAACTCCTCCTGGATGGTAATTGTTTGCTCCTTGCCGTTAAAGGCTTTTTTCGGCAAAAGCACGAATTCCCTTTGCCATACTTTTTTACTGTCTTTGCCGGCCACGGCTTCCACCACGGCGACAATTTCATACTCTCCTTTGACCTCAGCGACCCGGTCGGCGCTAAACGTATACTTGAAAGAGGTATTTATATAATCAACAAAGTTTGTTACATACATGCTACCCGGCCCGAGGCTGCTTTCCGGGTAAAGCTTATTGGACTTAAAGTAGACCCGGTAATCGACCCGGGCATTCTGATTGTACGAAAACTGAGGCACTGTCTGTTCCACCACGCCCGGCCAGGCCAGGGACTTGAGCAGCATAAACAACGTTGCAGCCAGAAGAATTGTACACGCAGCTAGGCATGCCAGTCTGATTTTTCTGTCCATCTGATACTTCAAGCCTTTCAACTCCGTGCCGCTGAATTGAATTTATCTCAAAATTCTGTTCCCTGTGAATTTATTCCAGGCTTAATCGCCCCTGTCAACATTTTTACCAGTAAAGTGGCCCAGCCGATTTTTGGGATGACAAAAATCACTTTGCCCTTTACCTGCTGCGGGCTGACCAACTCCGGGTCCGGCCCGCTGTTGTTGTCTCCCTTGGTCCGGAAAACCTTTACGCCGTGATCCTCCTTGATCTCAAGCACCCGGTGGGTGATCAGCATCTTGTCCCGGTGGAAATGAATCACATCACCGATCCTGACTTCATCTCCGGTTATTTTTCTGAGCAGGACAATATCGCCTCTTTTGATCCCGGGCATCATACTGCCGCTTAAAATCACCGACGGGTAATAGGCGAATATCCCCACTGAAAACCAGACCAGCAATACGGAAGCGACGCTGGTAATAATCCACCCGGCCGGATTTTCTTGGGCAGCCTTGCTTCTTCTCAGGTCCCTGGATTCCAGCAGGTAGAGCCGGTGGAACATGAACAGGCTGAAGCCTGGAATGAACGTGCCCAAAAGAGCCTTAGTCGTCCAGCTCGGGTCCGGCAGCACCGGGCAGAACCATTGGAACGCCTGCAGTGCACCGCGGTAAATCAGGGCCGGCAACGGGCCGCCCAGGTAAGCCAGGTAGGAGGCGGCGGCGTTTTCAGCAAGCCCCGGCAAGATGACGCTGCCGGCCACCTTGGCGAACTCGAAACCGGTCCGGAAGCCGGTTAACATGCTGAACGGAATATTGAGGACCGTGAAAAAAACCACCAGCAGTCCCAGCTTCAGATGCAAGCATCGCTTCACCAGTCTATGAATCAAATATGCCCGGGCAATCTCCATACCGGCCAGGAAAGAGCTTACGTAAACGATGTTGCTGGTTATGCCTAAAAGTGTAAATGACGAGGGGCTTTTGCCAAAACCTTCCACCATACCGCCAACCAGTTGGAATATAATGTAGAAACCGGCGCTGAGCAACGCCAGCCAGTTCAACAGGCGGCGCAGGCGCAGTTTTCCGGCAATCCCTGTACGGGGCAGCCACCAGACAAAGAAAACCACCGCTGCCCAGCAAAACGGCTGCACAACGTAGGTGAGAAAAAAGCTGCCCTCCGTTTGCTCAATAGGCATGTTAATGATCACGTACATGCCGATTAACATGGTTAGCAGAATAATGTAACAATATCTTGTACCCGCGCTATTGCCCTTTGCCATCGCAACCCTTCCAGCCTTTCACGCTTACAAGTACGAGGCCAGTCATTCTGTCTGGTAATCCGGTCTGATATCCCCGATGGCCGCAGGATAATTGCCGGACGTGATTTCTGCGGCGGAATGCTGCTCCTTATTCCAGCTGCCCGTGTGGATCTTGCCGGTGATCTCCGTATCATGCTCCCAATAAGCCATGCCGTCAGGCAAGAGCGTGAGGGCAACGATTACCGTTAAAATCAATAATAGTATTTTTATCCCATCATCTCCTCATCTCTTAGCAAGTTTGTTATTGCCGCCTGCTGACGCGGAGTGATTATGCAGCTGCGGGACAAGGACACCCCCGTCCCGCGGAATTAATACTATTTTAAATAAGTATTTTTTACTGGGCGGCCTGGGCAGCGATGATGGTGACTTTGTAGTGATAAGTTTGCTCCTGCTGAGCCGCGTCGGTTACCGCATGGGTAACGGATGCATCATAGGTGGCGCCCGGGGCTATTACGGTATTGGCCGCCAAAGTGGAAGTCAAGCTAAGCTCGGCATCATTACCCGCCTTATCAACCACTTCAGTCACTCTCACGGGGATGGTACCGTTATTCTTAATGGTATAGTCGACTGTTGCATTGTAACCGGGATAGCCATTGGTAACAGCTACTTCGAAGTCCTTGACGCCGTCCGCGCCAATAACCGTGGGAACCTCAGTGCGGCCTGCGTCTATTGTTTTGCCGGGGTCAACGGTAGTACCCGTATCATTAGAAGCCGCAGCCGTAAAAACGGTATCCAGGTAACCGGTCTGGACATTACCGTTAATGGTAATATCCTCGGACCACGCCGCATAGGCGGCGCCCATTAGGACCAAGGCTACCACCATAACCAAACTTAGTAATTTGACATTTTTCATCATAGAACCCCCTTCGAAATTGTTCTGCATATTTTAATACCACAGTAAACTGAACAGCTTTATGCTTTATAACCACCTCCTGCAGTGTTTTAGCGATACGGTAAATTAACGTCTATTTCACGGCATCCCATTGCTGAAAAGCGAGATCTACCGTGAAAAGGTAATCGCTATTTTCATCTACATTTCCCACGGTAAGCCAGAGGTCGCCGTATTGACTCCCGCCCGCCCCGCCGATAATGCCCTGGGTATCGCTGATCCTTATAGCCACTTCCGGCGTATTATTGTCGATGCGGGCGGTGTAACTTACCGGCACCGTCCCCTGGTTGGCTACCTGAAAACGAAAGTGCGCATAATAACCTGGGTAAGCGTCATATATCTGGAGGATCAGCCTTTTACCCTGGCCATCCAGCATCGCTTCGGCGCGGCCCGGGAAACAATTTTCCACCACTGCGCAGGAGGTGAACTGAGGGTCGATATACCCCGTCGCAACCACTCCCTCGACCTGCAACCCGTTTTGCCAGGCAGCGTAGCCCACTCCGATGGTATTCAGGGCTATCGCCAGGGCGATACAAACTATACCGTAGCTACGGGTATTTATTACTTTACGCCACACCATTTAATCAACTTCCCTGTTTGACGCATTCCGCTCAGTCACGGTAACGAAAGATAAAATACCTGTTTCTACGTTCCGGCGATTGCCTGCACCGCCGTCAGCGCTTTGTCAATATCCTTGATAGTATTAAAAAAGCCGATACTGAACCTAATCGTGCCCGTCTTTTGCGTTCCTATGGTTTCATGGGCCAGGTAGGCACAGTGCAAGCCGCCTCTGGCGGCAATATCGTATCTTTCATCCAGTTCACGGCACACCTCATGGCAGTCCTTTCCGTCGATCGTGATCGATACAACACCGATCCTTTGCTCACCATTGCCGCATCCGTGCACCCTGACTTTTTTCATTTCACTAAGTCCGTCAAGCATATATCCAGTAAGCCGGTTTTCATGATTTCGGATATTTTCGATACCCGTTTCCAGGACGTATTTAACTCCTTCACTCAGTCCCGCAATGCCGGGGGTGTTTAATGTGCCGCTCTCAAACCGGTCGGGGAGAAAATCCGGCTGCCAGGGACTTTCCGAAATACTGCCCGTGCCGCCTTCCTTCAGCGTATCCAGACGCAGCCCCGCACGGACATACAAACCGCCCGTGCCTTGCGGCCCAAACAAGCCTTTATGCCCGGCAAAAGCAAGCAGGTCGATATTCATCAGCCCGGCATGCACGGGATAGCTGCCTGCCGTCTGCGCGGCGTCCACCATGAAAAAAATATTATGCTTTTTCGCCAAGCGTCCCAGACATGCCAGATCATTGACCGTACCCGTTACATTGGAGGCATGGGTAACAACCAACAGCGTTGTATTCGGCTTAATTCTCTTTGCAATATCCGTAGGGTCAATCTTCCCTTGTAAATCCGCTTTTACGATGGAAAGTTCCACTCCCGCAGTTTCCAGTTTTTTAAGAGGACGCACCACTGCGTTATGCTCCATGCTCGAAATGATCGCATGATCACCAGACGCTAAAAGTCCTTTAACCGCCAGATTGATGGCCTCGGTCGCGTTGCTGGCAAAGACGATCCGCAGCGGGTCCGTTATGCCGAATAACCTGGCGAGGTTCTCCCTGCATTCGAATATCTTCTCGCTGGCCTTCATGGCCATCCTGTGTCCGCTTCTCCCTGGGTTGGCCCCATATTCTTTGACGCACTTAATCATTTCCAGATGCACTGTTTCGGGCTTGGGCCACGAAGTGGCCGCATTGTCAAGGTATACCATGCGAAAACCCTCACTACTACGTGATAATATTCACTATCGATAGAGCGTCGCGTCGTATTTTCCTTATTTATTCCTTGGCTAGTTATAGAACGTTCATCGGTGGTTCACTCGATTCGGGTATATGTATTGCTTCCGTTTTCTTGACTTTCCTCTTGGTAAATACCATTGACGGCTATTCCTAATTCCCGTGCCGCCTGCTTGACCGGCAGGAGCTTGCTCTCCTCGAAGCGGAGCGCAAAGCCGCACCCGCCGGTGGAAATGCATTGTGGAGCGCGAATCATGCCAATATACTCGCCACACCGGTTTAACAGGCTTTTTATTTGATTCACCTGATGCACGGAGGAAAAAACCGCCAGATAGTACCCCATTACACATCCTCATGATTAAGCGTTTGCACTGTGGCGAACAATATATTCTCGCCGACTTCCAGCACCTCACCGGCGCCTGAGTAAATATGATCATTGAGCATGATTGTTACTTCATTATCTTTACCTACAAGCTTAAGTTTCCACTGTCCCGGCGACGTGTTGCGTTCTTCAAAAATCATATTACCCCGCAAGACACTGCACCCGGTTACTCCTTCTATTCCCTGCGCGAAAAAATGCCCGCCGGCCACTTCCGCTCTGACCGCTTCGCCGCGGCCGATACCGATGGACTGCAACGCTTTAGCGCCCGTTCTGAGCCCCAGAGTCAGCCCGACGTTGACGGTATCCCAGTGAAAATGCCGGGAAGTGGTGCTCAACTCATTCCCCATGCACCAGTTTAATGGGGTCTCCGCTAATGGAAACGCGTCATAATGGGGAATATAAATTTTTATATCCAGGACGGGAGTCCCGTCAAGCGCGTCCAGCCCTCTGACATAAAGACGGTTCCCTTCGCATCTGATCAGTTCAACCACGCACGACCCTATCGCTGAAGGACGGGACGGAGACCGGGTGGAGTAAACCCCCTGGCAGACCGGTTCACTGGCAAAAGGGAGCGTTAGCGGCAGTTCATCCTGCTCCCACTCAATCAGATCCAACCAGTCTCTCCTGCGATGCTGGTGATAGATCACATGGATATGTGAAAAGTATTCAATACCGATGAGAGCGTCTGTAAGCTCTTCCCTCATGTAAATCATGCTTTCACTGTTATAGTCATAAGTGCGGCTAACTTTTTTAAAATCGGAGACAACAACGCCGATCGGCTTGATGGATACCGGTTCTTTCGGAACAACGACCACGCACATCAGCCTCCTGCAGATTCAATTTTTATTTGATCGCCGCAGGTCACCAGCCGTCTCACCCGCTAAAAACAGCCCAACCTGCAGTATGTTACCCTATAACCGTGTTCATCACATACATTGCCTACCAAAGGCAAACTAACCCCCAGCTTTCCAGCCATTCTGTGGGCCTGTGCACAGCTGATCAGTTGCTCTGGATACTGAGACTCCAATATATCTTTGATTTCATCTCTTTTTTTTATATAATCAGCAAATAAAACCTCCAGGCCGACTTTTAGGTCATTTGACAAACCTTCCTGAACATTTTCTAAAAAAACGGGGATATCCGGACCAATCGTTTTTAATCTGGCTGCAAAATCCCTGCATACTTCACTTTCCGAATCAATCAAAACAATGATATCCGCCATATATATCCATTCCAAAACCTGTTCCCAGCCCACTGGCAGCTGCATCACAACAATTTGCACAGCCCATGGGAAGTCGGTTATGCCATCACATCCTTCAAGTAAAACTTTTTCAAATTTCTTTTCCTCGTCGAAAAAAAACATTTGACGCACCATTCTTCGCAGTTTAGCATTTGGTCCCCGGAGTTCCAGCAAGGATTCTGATGGATTCCAAGACTCCTCAATGTCCTTCTGCAATTCTCCGTAGCCCGCAGGTTGACATAATTGCAACCGCGCTTCAGCTAAATCTTCGTGGGGAATTAACTTGACCACCATGAAATCATTAAATAACTTTACAAGCGCAGGCCCAAATTCTTCTTCTCCTATGGCGCCTATGCAATTTAACGCTACTGCCAACATGAACAAAAACCATCCTTTTACAAAGTATTGCCCCTCTACCGGACCTCTGCGATTTCGATTGCACGCGTCAGAGAATGAACTTTTTAAATACCTTGCGATTCCTGCTCCTCAATCTGCTGGCCGTTAGTAAACACTTCCAATAAGCTTTCCATTAAAGCCTCAAGAGAACTCAAGTAATCCTCATACCACCTTTTCCGCAAACGCGAGATGGCAAAGGCGACACCTGCAGCTGCCAAGCCGGCTACCGTGGCATCAAAGGCAGTAAGCAGAGAATCGGCCAGTGTCTTGGTATCACCTTGGCCAAGAGCGATCATGCCCGGGCCTAGCGGAATCAGGGTTGCCATTAATCCGAACATAGGCCCCAGACGTGCCACCAGGTCAGTTCTATTTGTAACCTTGGCATAATGCAGTTCCTCGCCGACCAGTAACTTGCGGGCTACAGCTTGCAAAGAGGCGGCGGGTAGATTGCGGTGTTTGATTAATTCACTGAGAGCATCCTTCTGGCGCCGGAACAGATGGCTGTTGGCAACTTCATCCATAAGCTCCCCGGCATCTTTGCCCTGAAAGGTGTCAACCAACTCCGGCACATTAACTTTCTTTCTGCGCCGCTCCGTGAGGGCTTCCACCAGCAGTCCGCCCATCTCAACCACTACCAAAGCTATAAACAGCAACAAGATAATAATGGCGGGGATCATTAAACCGGACGAAATGTTATGCATCGTATCTCTTAAGGGTATCAAAATAGATTCTGCCATCTTGCTTTATCGCTCCTTTACGTATCTCTGCGCTATTTTACTTACACTTTATAACTAGTTTGTTCATAATAAACATGTCATCTTCTACTCAAATCGTGCTGCCATCCGGCTGCCATTACAAAAATAATGATATCCAAATAATACAAAACCCAACAGAACAAATAAGGAAAGAACAATAAACAACAACGCATTAAACATAACATAATAATAACCATCGCTAACGCAAAAGTCAACAAAAAAAACCAGCTACTATAACCGATTACCTACAATGACATAAAATAACACTATACAAAGCCACACAAATAGACATAATTATGCGTTTTGCTTGCCTATGGACCTTTAATCACCGGCAATTAATATTTTCCTCATCGTTACCAGTGACGCCCTTGCCTACGGGTTGTCTTCCCGCTGGTTGGGCGGCAGGATTTCTTTCAACCCATCGGCTCGGCAGACATGCCGGGCAAACATAAAAAGGAGCCTTTAAGCTCCTTTTATATTTCCTCGATTTTATATTTTAATTTTATCAAGCCGGCGTTATTTCAGTCGATTACAGGCCGGGGATACAAACCGGAACCCTTCACAATATCAGGCACAATTTCCGGCCAGGAGATGGCTATAACGTGAAACCCGGATACTCCCTTAACCTTCTCCTTAATATACCTGATTTGTTCAAGACAGATATTCTTGCCCTCTTCCCGGGGGTCTTCGGCGCTTTTCAGGCGCCGGACGATCTCGTCCGGCACAATCATGCCCGGCACACTGGTTTGCAGAAACCTGGCCGCCCGCCAACTCTTCAGGGGAGTAACCCCGGCCAGAATATAAGCTCTTTCGTGCAACCCGCGCGCCACACACATTTCCATAAACCGGGTGAAACGTTCCAAATCATAAATGGTCTGTGTCTGAATGAATTCAGCCCCGGCGTTGATCTTTTTCTCCAGCCGGTCAACCCGGTATTCGAACGGGTCGGCAAACGGGTTAGCCACCGCGCCCACGAAAAACCTCGGTTCCTGGCCATTGAACGCTTCCCCGGAAAAAAACAATTTTTCATCCTTCATCCGCCTGACCAGCCTGATCAACTGGATGGAGTCCACATCGTAGACATTCTTGGCCGTGGGATGGTTGCCGAACATCTGGTGGTCGCCGGAAAGGCATAACAGGTTGCGTATGCCAAGGCTGTATGCCCCCAGCAAATCACTCTGGATGGCAATCCGGTTGCGGTCCCGGCAGGTCATTTGCACAACCGGCTCAACACCCTCCCTGAGTATATGGATACCCGCGCCGATGCTCGACATCCGCACCACGGCCGTCTGACAGTCGGTAATATTGGCCGCGTCCACGGATTCTCCCAGCAGGCGGGTCTGCCGAATAATCATTTCAGCGGATGCGTGCTTCGGCGGGCCAATCTCGGCAGTTACCGCGAGCCGGCCGCTTTTGAGAACCTGCTTTAGTTTGCTTCTTCCGTATTCGATCCGTTCCTCACTTCCTCAATGACCATTTTGCGCGGCCCGCCGTCCCGGGACCTGGACCAGTCTTTCGGCGGCACGATTTCTTTGAGCGTGTCCAGGCGCCCGAGAATTTTCAACCGGTCGTGGATTAGTTGCCAGGCGCAGTCAACATCCCTGTCGATCTCGCATTTGCCGTTCTGAGAACCGCCGCAGGGACCGTTCAGAATGCTCTTGGCACACCGGATGACCGGGCATATGCCACCGGTCAGGCTTAAGACGCAGTCGCCGCACAAGCCGCAATACTCTTCCCAGACACCGTGCTTTTTGGCACCGCCGGCAAACCTGGTATTCATGGCGGGAACCACATATTTGTCTTTATAGCGCCCGGCCAGGTATTGGGGACCGATCCCGCAGGCCAGCGATATTATCGCGTCCACATCCCTGACCACACTGTCCAGGGCGTCGATATACTCCGGCTCGCACTGGCGGGTGACCACGCAAACGACAGTTTCCAGGGGTCTGCCTTCCAGGCGGCGCTTAATCCTCAGCGCGCTCGCCAGAATTCCTGTTTCCTTCTCTCCCCCGGTCAGACAAACAGTGACACATCCGCCACAGCCAACGAGCAATACCTTATTACAGTTTTCAATGTAACCAGCTATCTCGGCAATCGGTTTTTGTTCAGCTATAATCATATTGTTTTCCGGTTTATTCCTTACCGTATTCCTGACATAACATTGTTCCCGACCCAATACCTTAGTCAAGTGAACAACTAACAACATCATGTTCAGGTAGCGACACTTTGTTCCTAGTATAGTATTGGAAGAAAGCAATGTCAATTCTTAAACTGAAAGCGGTAAAAAGTGCCGCCGTTACCGGTGCGGGTCATACAATACAACGTTTAGAACATCGTAAAAGACCGATGACAGAGGGCGCTCCGGCCGACACCTTCTAAAATAATCAAAAACGGTATATTTACGACTTTTTCTGCACATAATAGAATTACTCCTCTTTGGTCAAGCTTTGGTGAGTTCTATCTCTCCCCGTCCAGCATATAGCTGGACATTTTTTTGCTCTTGACGCTCAGCGTTAGTTTGATTATAATAATTATCATGCATAACCGGGATGTAGCGCAGTTTGGCTAGCGCGCTTGCCTTGGGAGCAAGAGGCCGGGGGTTCAAATCCCTCCATCCCGACCAGAGC
>NZ_MVQM01000085.1:0-31438 GCF_002067195.1 Pelotomaculum sp. PtaB.Bin117
CCGTTTTTGCTGCATTTTATTATACCGCTAACATTAATACTCTACCTGCCAATATTCTTTTTAAAGTCTTGTTTTACAAAATAGAATACAGCATTTACTATTGACACTGCACCGGTAACGTAGTTATAACCGAATCAAGAACGAACAAAAACTTTCATATAGGATTTTACATGGCAATGGTAGGATTGCGCTCCGGCAACTTTTGACAAGCTTCATATTACTGTTTACTGTGCACGTTTATCACGACAGATTCGAGATTAGAGGTTTTCTTTCAAATGGGAAAAATAATATTAGTTCGTGAAGGAAGCTATGCGGAAACCTTTGACAGAAAGGTATGCAAGAAATCCATACTGACTCCTGAATTCTGGACTCACTATAGTTCAATCCCTCAATTGCCAAATTTTATCATTGCCTTGGATACGGGACTGGCTTTATAATGGCTTTATGGTAGGATGGTAGGTGGTTATGCTGGGTGCATTTCCAGACATGTTTTATACGGCACCGTCATTCAAGGCATTCCTACCGGAATGCCTTTTTTGATTGATTGCCCGGACGCCATATCTGCCACAAATCAAAATATCCTGGGAGGGATGGTAGGTAAAAAGCAAGCACGGTAAGCATGGCAGGTAAAATTATGATTTGTGGAGGTTTTTACGATGGAAAAGCAAACTATTAAAATAGGGGTCATCGGCGGGCCGTTTGACCGGTTTACCGCTGTGCTCGAGGAGTTCGAGCCGGGCCAGAAGGATTTTGTCATTCACCCGGAACAGTGCGGCTTCGCGTCGAGATCGGTATCCGAACCCACCGGGAGAGAGGTGGAAGTAACCCTGCCCGCCCGCCTGCACCCGACAGTGCTGGATATGAACAGGTTCAGCCCTGTCCGGCCGGGCGGCGGGGGAATGGGCATTGCTATCGGCATTTACCTGAAAGCCAAGGTGCGCTCGACCACAAACCCGGAAATCGTGGTGCGCGGGGAGCGGCCCCTGGTCGCCACTCATTTCGCCAAGGTAATCAAGGAAATCCTTGGCTACCGGGGCGGGTTTGAAATTGAGCTTTACGACCACAAGCGCCGCCACGTCGGGATGGGGTCGACCACCGGTTCGATGACCGCAGCCTGCATCGGCATGAACGAAGTCCTCGGCCGGCCCTTCACCAACAGGGAACTGCGCCGGATTGTCGGCTACAACGCCTGCGAGGAAAGCCCGCGCGGCAACGGCTGCCTGATCCGCGGGTTTGAAACCGGCATCGGGGCGATGGCCAGTGTCAACGGGGGCATAATAATGGCGACCGATAACTTGGAGATGATCTACCGGGCGGCCATGCCGGATACGAAAGTCGTCATCGTCATTCCCGACGTCCCCAGCCTGGAAGACGAGTTTACCGGCAAGGAAACGGCCGCCGAATCGGAAGTGGAAGTTCTCATGCGGCGGGGCAGGTACCTCGATTACCTGCAGAGCGGCGTCAAGGCGCAGATTATCCTGCTGGACATGATGCCGGCCATGGTGCAGGGCAACCTGAAGGGGATCGGCGACGCCCTGTTCGACATTTGCTTCCTCGGGTCCAAGCGCGCCGAGTGCGAGCAGCACGGCATCTCGGGTACGCAAATATACAACTATATCGCCAGTTTCCGGGAAGCGGGCGCCGAGTTGGCCGGCATGAGTTCGGTCGGGCCGACGGTATTCGCCTTAACCCAAAAACCGGAAGTGCCGGACAGACTGCTGGAATTTCTTGAGTCACGGGGCACGGCGAAGAGCCGGATCATGGTTACCGAGGTGGACAACACCGGCGCGCGGGTAACGGAAAACGGCGTGGAAAGGAATTATATCAATGAAAGCTGGTTGTCGGGTTAAAATTTGCGGCATAACCAATACCGAAGACGCTAATATGGCCGCCGGAGAAGGAGCGGACTATATCGGCGCGGTGATCGAAGTATCCTACTCGCCGCGCGCACAAACAGTGGAAAGCGCGGCGCCCATCTTCGCCACACCCCCTGTGCCGGCGGTGGCCCTGGTTCACCAGATGCGGCCGGACCGCCTGACGGAACTGGTGACGCGGCTGAAACCCTTTGCCGTCCAGTTCCTCAGCCAGGACGGGGCGGCCATGGCCGGGCAGCTCAAAAAAATCGCGCCCGGCATGGAAATCTGGCAATCACTGTTTCTGCCGGCGGCCGGAGACAGCGATTCAAAATTCGATCCGGAGGCCATGCTCCGGCAGGTTGAACAGTGCCGGGAGGCCGGCGTGGACGCGGTGGTTTTGGACACAGCAGCGGTAATCAACGGAGTGGTCAGGTTCGGCGGCACCGGCACAACCGGCCAATGGGACCAGGCCGCCCGGGTGGTGGCGGATTCCGCCCTGCCGGCCTTCCTGGCCGGCGGGATCAAGCCGGAAAACGTCAGGGAGGCGGTTGAGAGCGTCCGGCCTTTCGGCATCGACCTTTGTTCGGGCGTGGAGCTGCAAACCGGCAAAAAAAGTCTGGTCAAAATGCGCTCGTTAATGGAAGAAGTACAAAAGGCGGGGGGAATGGGCAAGTGTTGATGAAAGCCGCCGTCATGCACGGCAAGGGGGATATCAGGCTGGAATCCGTACCCGCTCCCGTCGCGGGAGAGGGAGAAATTATCGTCAAGGTCAGGGCCTCGGGCATCTGCGCCACCGACATCAAGATGCTTTTAGGCCAGGGAGCGCCGAAAGACCTGCCGGCGATACTGGGCCATGAGGTAAGCGGCATTATCGCCCAAACCGGGCCGGGCGTGCAAAACTACGCGGCCGGCGACCGGGTGGCCGTCTACCCCATCGCCGTCTGCGGCGAGTGCTTTTTCTGCAAGCGCGGCAGACACAACCTCTGCCTGCATGAATTCGGGCTGTCGCACGGCATTGACGGCGGCTTCGCCGAATACGTGCGCATCCCGAGGCAAATCATTAACGCCGGCGGCGTGGTAAAACTGCCGGACCACGTCCCTTTCGACAAAGCGGCTGTGGCCGAGCCGCTGTCCTGCTGCCTGGCAGCCGCCCGCGCCACCGGGACAAATGTCGGCGACAACGTGCTGGTGGTAGGCGCCGGTCCGATGGGCCTGATGCACCTGAAGACCGCGCTGTGGCACAAAGCCAGGGTGATGGTGGCCGATGTCCGCCCGGACAGGCTCGCGCTGGCTGAAAAAATGGGCGCCGCCGTGTGCCTGGACGCGAACAGCGCGGATGTGGGCGGCGCAGTGCGCCGCCTGACAGGGGGGCTCGGCGCGGACATCGTCATCGCCTCCCTCGGTGTGCCGGAAGTGATGGAGCGGTATTTCCCGGCCGTGCGCAACGGCGGCATATTCAATGTCTTCGGCGGCCCGCCGGCGGGACAGCCGGTGCCGGTGGACCTGCGCTGGCTTCATTATGCCGAGATTATGCTTACCGGAACCTTCGCTTCCACTCCGGCCGACTTCCAACTGGCGGTCTCCTTAATCAGCAGCGGCGAAATCGAAGTGGACGACCTTATTTCCCACCGCTACACGCTGGACGACATGCTGGACGCGGTGGAGCAGGCCCGCAGGCAGGAAATTATCAAGGGTGTTGTGTTAATACCGGAGGGGGACTAAATAATGGATGGTTTTTCAGTCAGACTGAACCGGATTTTGCGGCCTGACACCGGGCGGTCCCTGGTGGTGGCCATCGACCACGGCATGGCCCTGGGTCCGCTGACAGGGCTTAAAAATGTCAAAGAAACTGTATCCAGACTGGACGCCACCGGACTGGTGGACGCCTGGCTGGTGACAAAGGGAATCTACCGGCACGCTTTTGAGCCGGTAAACAAACCCGGCATCATTCTGCGGATCAGCGGCGGCGCCACCATTTCCGGCCCGGAGCTGACCCGGGAAGGACAGACCGCCACCCTGGAGGACGCATTGGCGGCCGGCGCCGACGCCATAGCCACCTCCGCGTTCATCGGCTCGCCCTATGAACATGAAACTCTCATCGGGCTTGCCCGGGCGGCCAGCGAGTGCCGCAAATGGAACATGCCGCTGCTGGGCGTGGTGGGGCTCGGGAAAATAAACGAGGAGCAGAAAAAAGACGCCCGCTTCATCGCCCTGGGCGCGCGCGCGGCCGCCGAGCACGGGGCGGACCTGGTCAAGACCTATTACACCGAGGAAGGCTTCGAGCAGGTAACGGCCGGCTGCCCGGTCCCGATCTTAATCGCCGGCGGGCCGAAATGCGAAACCGACCTGGACACCCTGAAAATGATCGCCGGTGCGCTCGACGGGGGCGCCAAAGGCATCGTCATGGGCCGCAACGTCTGGCAAAGCCCGCACCCGGAAGCGCTGCTGGCCGCCGTGCACGGACTGATTCACCGGGGCTTCAGCGTCCAGGAGGCCAACGACCTGCTGGAAGCCGGCGTCAACCGGCGGTAAACGGGAACGGAATACAACAGACACATACAACGCCCCGGCGTGGGAATAAAACTCCACCCGGGGTGAATTTGTGTTCGGTCAAACTCGCTCGCTCCATTCGCTCAAACAGTTCCCTCACTATTCCTCGGACTCTTTCGCTTTTTGAAATTAGCTCAAAATCGCCGCTTATGTATACCCAAAAGTCAAAGACGAATTCATTCTTAATTTGTTCTTTGTTGCTAATTGAGGCCAATCAATATATAATATTAAGAAACTAAGAAATTCGGAAAGGATGATTTTCAGAATGTCGGGCATGTATATGGATGAGACTAAAAGCAAAAAAGTAAGAAAGGTGCGCGTCTGGGGAAAAGGGCAGCTGACCATCCCGGCGGAAATAAGAAATGCCTTGGATATAGGTGAAAACACTTATTTAGAAATATTTCGCGCAGGAAACGCAATTATTGCCACACCGGAAAAAATCATGGTGAAAGAATTAGCTGACTCTGTAAAAAGAGAGATGAATAAGAACAATATTAATTTAGAAAGCCTGCTGGAAGAGTTAAGAGAAGGAAGCCACCAATATGAGAAATAAGGTTTTTATTGACAGCAGTGTGATTATTGCGGGTCTCGCTTCCAATAAAGGAGGAGCGCACGAAGTATTAGTGCTGGCAGAGTTAAAAGTGATAATACCATTTATATCCGAAGATGTAGTAACGGAGGTATTGCGAAACGTGCAAAAAAAATTACCGGGCGCTCTTGAACAATATTATTTGCTTTTTAAAACGCTGCCTTTTATTATCGTTGACTTCGATAACGATACCCTGGAATCAGCCCCAAAAATGATCAATGAAAAAGACGCGCCAATCCTTGCCGCTGCGATCTCAGCGAATGTGGATTGGCTGTTGAGTCTCGACAAACATTTTTTATGGAAAACATGGGCGGGGAAAGTTGACTTTCCAGTCTGCTCACCAGGTACTTTTTTAGAGGATTTGAGAAGTATGTTCGATTGATACCAGACTAGACAATTTATTAACCCTCGCTTGCTTTTCCGGCTTTAACCGTGTAAATGAGCACTTTTTCAACCATGCCGCGCACGCTGGTCTCGCCCAGGAGCGTTATTTCCCCGGGCAGTTCATCCTTGTTCTTCAGATATTTGAGCGTGCGGTCGCTAAGAATAATATTTGTTTTATACTCCTTGTTCATGCTCTCCAGACGCGAGGCCAGGTTCACTTCCCCGCCCATGATCGTGTAATCCATCCGCTCCGGACTGCCCACGTTGCCGACCACGACAGGTCCGGAATTGATGCCGACACCGATGTTGAACAAAGGCTCGCCCTGTTCCTCCCATTTTTTATTAAGCTCCTTCAGGCGCTCCAGCATTTCCAGGGAAGCCGCCAGCGCCCGGTCGGCGTGGTCCTCATAGTGAATCGGGGCGCCGAAAAAGGCCATAATCCCGTCACCCATGTACTTGTCCAAAGTGCCGCCGTGCTTGAAAATTATCGCGTTCATCTCGGTAAAGTATTCGTTCAGCCGCTGCACCACATATTCAGGCGTCTTGTCCTCGCTGAACGAGGTGAAACCACGCACATCCGAAAAGAATATCGTCAGCTCCACTCTCATACCCCCCAGGACGATGTCCTCCGGGTGCTGCAGCAAGTCCGACACCACGGCGGGAGGAACATAGCGGGCAAACAGCGCGCGCGTGCGCCGCCGGTCCAGTTCGGTGCGCACCAGGTTCTCGGCGGTCATGCCGGTGTATACCAGCATGCCCAGCCCCACCGGCGTCGCCAGGTTGACCCAGTAGCGCCCGCAGCACCAGCACAGGTACACGCCCAAACCGGCCGCCGTCATGATTGCCAGCAGGTAGAGCAGCCCTCTCAAGGGGCTTTTCGCCCTTGCCACACCGGCCACGGACAATGCGCCGACAAGCAATAACACTGCCAGGTTGACGGCCAGCGGCGCCCTCCTGTAGAACCCTTCAGAGTGATAGGTGGCCAGGGCGGAGGCATGCACCTCCACTCCCGGTGACGGCAGGGCGCCGCCCAGCACCATATTGCCGAGCGTGAAAGGGGTGGTGACATAGTCGTGTTCGGACGCCGAAGTGAAGCCGACAAACACGGACTTCCCCGCCAATTTGTCGCCGCTCACCCGGTCATTCAGGATGTCCGTGAAGCTGTATGTCTGAAAAGTCGAGGCCGGGCCCCAGAAATTAATTAAGGTCTGATATTTATCATCAATGGGAACGGCCAAATCACCCGCGTACAGGACCCCGTTCCCGGCAAGTTTCAGGCTGTTCGGATTAAGTCCCTTTTCCGTCAGCAATGTCGCCAGGCTAAGACAGGGAAACGGCCTGCCGAAAGTATTCGTATCCACAGTGGTGACGCGCCTGATCACACTGTCCAGGTCCTGCGGCACGTTGGCGAAACCGATGCCGGCGGTGGCGGAGGCCAGCTGCTTCACCGGGAAGCGCGGCACCTGGTACACTTCTCCCGCATTCTGTTCAAAAGAGAACATGTTGGCCATCACCACCCGGCCCTGCGCTTTCGCCGCAGCCGCGAGAGCGGCATTATCCTCGGGCGTGCCCGGCGTGTCGAAAACCACGTCGAAACAGACGACCTTCGCGTCTTTTAATTTCTCCAGCAAACGGGCGTACACCTGGCGCTGCCAGGGCAGCAGCCCGATTTCCCCGATGGAGCGGTCGTCAATGGCCACGACCACGATATCATCAGGCGCCGGCCGCGCGCCGCGCAGCTTGAACCAGCTGTCATAAATGCTTAGCTCAAGTCCTTCCCAGGCGCCGGCCAGGCTTGTCACCAGAACCAGCACGACAAGCACGATCGCCACGCTTTTTCCTTTCAGCTTTTCCACCCGGCCCCGCATCGCTTCGCCTTCCTTTAGCAAAAAATCTCAAAATTCGACATGAAAAATATACCTATATTATGCTATCACCGGAAAAGGACTTTGTCCACGTTAAAATTGCAGCATTCTTAATTATAAGCAGGCCCGGCGGGATTGTTCCCCGCCGGGCCTGGAGCTAAACCGTTTGAATCGCTTGGGTTGTGGCCATACCTTTTATAATAGACCACCCTTATTTATATTAAGGTCAGAAAGAGCCGCCAATAGTCCAGCCGGCGGTGCTGGGCTGCGACAGCCCGTCCGCTGTTCTCAGGTTGCCGCCGGCCTTGATATAAAATACATCCATCGGAGCCAGATTACCGCCTGCGTTGTCGATTACGGTAATAGTCAGTGTTCTTAAGTCATCCCAACTGCCGCTGTAATCCGTGCCGAACGACTTCCCTTGGAAGTCAATCAAGGCGTCAACGGTTGCTTTGCTGTCGACTAACGGTTGGTTGGTATCTACGTCAAAAAGAATGATAATTTTATCACCGTTGTCCAATACTCCCGAGCTACCCCCCCCATTAACCGCGCTGGCGAAGACGATAGCCGGCGGCTCTGTATAGGTGCCGACAAAGGTGCCATCGATAATACCGCTGGCGGTGCTGGCCGGGGACAGGCCGTCCTCCGTCTTCAGTCCGCCGCTTTCTTTAATGGTAAGCGTATCGCCAACTGCCAAAGTGCCGTAAGCGGCGTCGCTGACAGTAAGCACCAGGGTTCTGGCGTCTGTCCACGTGCCGGCGTAGTCTGTGCCGAATACCCTCTGGCCAAAGTCGATCAGGGCATCTACCGCGGCCTTGCTATCTACCGGAGGACTGTTGGTATACACGTCGAAGTCTATGGTTACTGTGTCACCGCTGCCCAGACCCTCGTTGCACCCGCTGTCGGCGGCTGTGATGGAAATGATCGCCGGAGCCGAAGGCGTGTATTGTCCACTGGGAATAAGGTGCAGGTCGGCCGTCACATCCCCGGAGCTTGCGTCAATCAAGGCAGCGTTATCATATTCGGGCTCGGTTACGTCGTCGGAGACATAATAGCCGCATGGCAAGTAGCCTAGTTCGGGCGAGCTCAGCGAGCCCAATGAATAAAACAGCTCAAAACCGGCCTCTTTTGGCACTGCCAGGCTATAGCCCGCGCCGCTATTCCCGGCCGGGATGACTACATGAGCTTTATAATAAAAGCTCAATTCTTCCTGTGGCTTACAAGCGATAACGTAGAGCGGGATGTCTTCCTCCGCCGTCTCGGCGGGCAGCGACACGGTGCCGGTGATCGAAGCCGCAGGAATCAGGGTGAGGTTGATATCATCCCGGCCCTGGCTTCCCGGGCTAATCCAAGTGTAATTGTAATAATTTAACGTGGTGCCGTCTGCTGAATAATAACCGTACTGCATATAGCCCGGCACTGGATGAGTCAGGGAATAATTTACTAAATACTCCCCGCTTTGCGGAACAACAAGGCTGTAATTGACAGAATGTCCTCCGTTCGGGATGGTTACATAAGCCATGCCCGAATACATCGTTCCGCTGCTAACGGCGGTTACGCAAAGGCTGATATTCCCCGCCGCCGTCGCCCCGCCGGGCAGAGACACGGTGCCGCTGATGGCGCTTCCAATAAGAATGGTAAGGTCTTTATCCGCGACACTCCCTTCAGAGACGTCTATCAGCCCGACCTCTCCGTCCTCCATATAGTAGCCTTGCAGCACGCCATACGGCGCTATGCCACTCGCCGAGTACCGCAACCGGTAGCCGCTCTCCGCGGGGACAACCAGACTATATTCCGCGTAATTTTGTCCCTGCGGGATGATGATGTCCGTCCACCCGTTGGGGGGGTAACCGCCTGTGCCTTCTCCTAGCATGGCCTCGACCCTCACATCGAGGTTGGCTGACGCCTGTTGTCCTTCCGGCAGCCGCACTTTTCCGGAAATGGTGTATCCGGACAAAAGGGTGAGGTCGATGCCGTCCCGGTCTCCTCCACTGACATATATCCATTCAGCATTTTCGTAATACGGCGTGGTTATACTGTCGTAACCATAATAAGCGCGCTGGGCGTAGCTTGAACTGCTTGTTTGCTGATAGCTGACAAGGTACGGCCCTTCCGCTTGGCTCTCCGGGACGCTTAGAGCATATCCCGCTGAACTTGCCCCCGCCGGTATCGTGACAACGGGCGAGTTCCACCAGAAAGCGCAGGGGTCGGTCTGGGCAAAAACTTGCACCGCGATGCCGCCGGCCGGCGCCTCGTTATCACCGGGCAGCGAAACGGTGCCGCTGATCTCTTTTCCTCTAATCAGCGTCAGGTTGACGCCCGTCCGGTCCCCGGAGTTCACGTCGACCAAGCTGGAGAACTCGTAATAGGCCGTGGTCGCGCCGTTGGCGTAAAAACCCTGCTGTACGTAGCCCGATCCCGGCTGGACGGAATATTTCACCCGGTACCCGTAACCCGGCGCGCTGGCGGGAACATACAGGGCGTAGTCAGCGGGGTTGGACGAAGATGAAATCGTTAGATTCGTCCCCCATGAAGACTGCTTGCCCTCCTGAGTGGCGCTGACAGTGACTTGGATGTTCCCCGGCCCTCCCCCCGGCAAGGAAACCACGCCGCTGATGGCGTATCCCCGGAGCAGCGTCAGGTTGACGCCCGTCCGGCTGCCGCCGCTGACGCTGACCGGAGCGGCCTCGTCCAAATACGCCGTGGTGCCGCCGGTGGCATAATAGCCGACCTGCACGTAGCTGTTTTGCACATAGTATCTGACCCGGTAACTGTAACCCACATAGCTGTCCGGAACGGTCAATCTGTAATTGGCGGAACTCTGACCGCCGGGAATGGTCAACAAACACGTTAACGGGGTGGTGAGTCCGTCGGCTTCGGCGAGAACAGCAATGTTTATATCGCTCCCGGCCGTTCCCGAGGGCAGACTGACTGTCCCTGTGATGGTCCTGCTGCTCCCAGGGCTAGGAGACGGCGGAGGATTTGTTTCCGGCGCCGGTGTTGGTATATTCGGCGGCGGAGTAGGCGGTGGCGGAGTGTCCTCCGGGCCGGTCTGCTGCTCTACGGGAACGGGCGGGGTGATTGCGGGCGTGTTTTGCTCAATGGCGTTGACCCGTCCTTCCACCCAGTCTTGGACCGCCTGCCAGATTTGCTGCTGCTCGGGGGTCAGCGGGGCCGGCGGCGTGGGCGGCGCGCCCGGCGAGGTGATGGATGTGGCCTGGCCGACAGACACGGTAACGGGTTGCCCGCTGCCCGAAACGACTTGCACTTGCCCGTCGATAACGCTGGTGATGTTATAGCCGGGGCCCACTTCGTTCATCCAGAAGGTGCCCCGCACGGAAGCGACGCCCCAGGGCATGTCTACTTCCACTCTGACTTTTTCTTCGTAAGCGGACTGCCACCACTGAAGGTCCTGGCCTTCCGCTTCGGCCAGAAGGCCGGCGGGCAGGCCTGCCCCGGCGTAGGCCAGTTGGATGTTATTTTGGCTGCGGCCGGCTGTATTTGTATTGGTTTCGTTTTTATTAATATACATACCGGCCAGCGCGCCGAAAAGCCTGCCCTTGGCCAGGTCAAGCTTTAAATAATCTATTATGGTTCCGGGCGTGCCGTCTTTCAATATGGTGGTCCGGCCGCGCGCGTCCGTAATGGTCATCGTGGTATCGGCGTCAAGCCTCAAGCCTGACCCGTCGGAAAAGTTCAGTTCCGCCTGGCTGCCGGCGCCGGTTTTTATTATCGCGCCGGCCTGGACGGCTGTCACGGCGGTTATATCCACGGGGCTCCTGCCGGGTTCGGTGACGGTTACTTTGCCTTTTACGGGCGTGACGCTGCAGATCAGCGATACTTTGTTCCGCTCGGGATCTATGTTTAGGATCGTGGCCAGGCCTCTGGCCATCTGGGCGCGGGTGGCCGGGACTTCGGGGGCGAAGCTGTTTTTCCGGGCCACGGTGAACAGGCCGGCCTGCAATGCCACGGCTATCTGCTGTCTGGCCCAGTGCGCCGGCTGGACGTCTACGATGCTATCGGACAGCGTTATGTCGCCGGACACGGGCATGTTGGTCAGGCGCAAGAGCAGCGCGCAGGCTTCGGCCCGGCTGACGGGCTCTTCGGGCCTGAACGTCCCGTCGGGGTAACCTGTGAGGAGACCGGCCCGGCTGGCTCCTGCAATTACGGTGTAAGCCCAGTGCCAGGGGCTGACATCGCTGAATGTCTGGACGGCGGGGACTGCTTGTCCGTCTAATTTATCCGCCCTGGCCAGCATGGCGGCGGCTTCGGCCCTGGTCAGAGAGCCGCCGGGCTGAAAGCTGCCGTCGGGATAGCCGTGGATGAGATCAGTTTTCACCAGGTAGTTGACGAACGGGTAATAGAAATCGCTTTCGGGCAGGTCTGTAAACACCGGTCCGGCGGCAAACGCGCCGGGCGGAGCCAGCAGGCCGCACGCCGCAACGACTGCCAGCGCGACTGCGCAGACACTCGCTAACCTCAACACTTTATTGCGGAGCTTCATATCACGCCTCCCTAGTAAATGTTTTAAATTCTTTGCGGGTCAGGGCGACAGGCGCAACCCCCACGTCATTGCCGGCGGTTAAACCGGCCGTGAAGAGCTACCCCGGTCCTGCGGCTGCCTCCGGGCTGATTTCGCTGAAACCAGCGATATCGCCCAGTTTCAATAATATGGCTGTATAGCTTTATTTTTCTTATTCTACATTTCATCACAAATTTCGTCAAATAATATCTTTACCGCCCATATTGTATCAATCTCTTCAACGATTTCCTGCAGATACCTGTCAAACCGCTTGGGCCGGTCAGCTTCAAAAGCTAATTGAAGATTGCTCTGAATAATGGAGATTGAGACGTTCTTATGATCATGTCGCCTTCGCCAGGTAAATCTATCTTTAAAAAAATTTTTTTGCATCAACATTCATCGACACGTTTCCCGAAGGGAATATATGGCCAACCGTCAAATAGTATAAAAAAAAGCTGTATAAATCGGAGGCGGGATTATGTTAGAGAAAAAAAGCATCAAAGTGCTAATCGCGGATGACAACAGAGAATTCTGTGAGCTTTTAAGTAGTTTTATCGGGAAACAAGACGGTTTGGAGATTGCCGGCTTGGCGAACAACGGCCTGCAGGCAATAGAAATGATCCATAAGCACAGTCCGGACGTGGTAGTTCTCGATATCATCATGCCGCAGCTTGACGGTATCGGTGTTTTAGAGAGTTTAGCCGGCGCCGGCAACAAACCAAAAGTGATTATGCTGACTGCCTTTGGACAGGATAGTATTACCTGCCGCGCACTGGAACTTGGCGCCGATTATTTTATAATTAAGCCGTTCGATCTAAGCCTGCTGGTTGAACGCATACGTCAGCTTTCAAGTAAAGTCACCCTCTATCAATATGAACAGAAACCTAAAACAAGGGACTTGGGCACAAATATCACTAACATTATGCACGAAATGGGAATTCCCGCCCATGTGAAAGGATATCATTATTTAAGGGAAGCCATAATAATGGCTTATCATAATACCAGTCTGCTCGGCGCCCTGACAAAAGAGCTTTACCCGACGATAGCGGAGAAATTTAAATCAACTCCTTCCAAAGTTGAACGTGCCATTAGAACCTCGATACAATTGGCTTGTGACAGGGGAAATATTGAAATGATTCGTAAGACTTTCAGGTACACCATGAATATCGATCGCGGCAAACCAACTAACGGGCAATTTATTTCGGTTATAGCCGACAGATTAATAACGGAGGAAAAGGCTGCTAAAAATCATGCCCATGATCAGGCTTTGTCATCAACAATGCAGCTTCCGGCATCGGGATGATTTAGACATTCATGCCGTTGACGCAATCCGGCAATCCGGCGCTTTGACCGTGGCAGACCCCGGTCAAAGCGCCGGCTGCAGGATTCGGCGGCTGCTTGTTGTCAAACATTTTTTCTTATTTCAATGACTTAACCTTATCGATCAAATGAACAAGTGAAGCAATATATTTTAAGACATCAAGGTTGGTGTTGTAAATCATATTTTTAATCAACGGAGCAGTCAAAAGGGCAATAAGCCGGTCAAAGTTTTTATTTTGATACTGATTTAAGTATGCTCTTAAGGCTATGGAAATCCGGGTATTTTCTTTTAGCTGCTCAAGATAATCTTCGTAATTTATTCCCTCAATGATTGACTTTGCGGCGTAAACACCGCTGTAGATTGCCCCCAGCAGGGCAAAACCCAGTAACGGCTCCAAAAATCCTCCCGCGTTGCCGACAAAAAGGATGTTATCTACCCGGTGCGGGTAAACAAAACCGGAAGAGTGTTCCAGGTCCCACAGGCTGGCAATTTCATAGGTAAATTTTTCTGTTTGCCAAAATCTGCTCCAGTACTGTCCTATATTGGATCTATCCGCTCCTTGGACAACTAATACTAAGGAAGCGCTTTTCTGGTTAAAAGGGTTGAGGTAAGCATATCCTCTTTTAGCGTATTCCGTATTAAGCCACATCTTCATCGCGGTTGGCTCAAATGAGCCAAGTACAGTTGAACCCATCACCCAGGATTTAACAACATCCTGCCAGCAACCCAAGGTTTTTGTTATATCGCTGGTACCGCTGGCGATAATAACGTAATCATATTCACGGGCCAGCCTGGTGAAATCGGCCCGGCAATTATAAAAAACAGGGGCTTTGATCAGTGAGAGAAGTTGATTTGCCGTACTATCCTGGTCTTGGCCTTGCTTTATAAGATAGCCGAGCTTTCCATAAACAGTACCGGAAGCTTTGGGAGTATTCATTGTAATTTTTTTTAATGGGTTCAATGGTTCTAAACGGATATTAAGGTTTTTGCGCAAATCTTCAATTTGATCCTTGACGGGCCTGTTCATGACCTTCAGTACTGCGGCACAGTGTGTAACAAGTTCCCCGACTTGGTTCCGTTGTTCAAAAATATCCGGTATGACACCATGCCGTTCCAACTCGTGCGCGCAAGCTAATCCGGAAATCCCCGCACCGATAATACCGACTTTCATAGGCCACCTTATATTCCAAATAATCTTATTTTCTTCACTTGCCTTTTCATCTTTCCAAGGCATTCCTAACTGTTTTTTTTGATTATTATCCTTTTTTTGAACTTACCCAATAGGAGATTGTCCAGTACGTGCCTGCCCGTAAAAAATATGCAACCCTTTGTTTGTGTATGAAAATAGAGTTAGCAAAATAATTTGATTTTATGCAAAAGTCTGTTCGATTTCTCCAGGTCGTTTGGGGAAGCTGCCGTTGGGAATCAACAATGTAAGGCGCCTGGTCAAGTGCGAATACGTTTACATCTCTTTCAGCAGCCTTGCTTCACGGACCAGTTTCACGCATTGGGCCCTGTTTTTCACTCCCAGCTTGCCGTAAATATTCCCTATCTTATACAATACCGGCTTATTTTAACAATTTTTAACGGACTTTGCCTGCTAAAAATCATGATAAAGCATAATAACCCGCAATTCTTATGTATCCGGGGATGCGGGTCGCGCTTTCTATGGCGGGAGATAAAAATTATTTTTTGCGGCAAGAGTAATATTACTTGCATTTGATATATGTATGCGATATATTGCATATAAGTAATTCATTAAGGAGAATAATACACATGCCGGTACCCCCAGATTTTTCCGCACCAATACGCATATCCGCGAAAGAAAGAGCATTATCGCAAATCCAAAGGTGGATCATTGAGGGCACCCTGCAGCCGGGCGAGAAATTAATCGATGCTGAACTGGCAGATTCTCTGGCTGTCAGCAGAACTCCAATAAGGGAGGCCTTACAGCTTTTAGAGGTGCAGGGGTTGGTTTCGATGCATCCCGGCAGAGAAACGCGAGTGACGGGCATCGAGAAAGAAGATATTTTAAAAATGTATCCTGTTCTTGCGTCGCTCCACGCGCTAGCGGCCGAATATACGGCGCAGCTTATTTTACCGGAACAGATCGAAATGCTGAAAGAACTGAATACGCAGTTTGGCAAAGCCATAGAAATTGGGCAGCCATTTCAGGCGATGGAAATTGATGAGCAGTTCCATAATCTTATTGTAGAGCTATCGGATAATCCTTACATTGCTTCATTCAGCGCATCGCTGCAGATTCATATAAGAAGGTTCAAGTACATCTTTTTAAATCAACCGCTAACCGCCACGCAAACCTCTGTGGCAGAGCATGCCTCCATAATACTGGCCTTCGAAAAGCGTGATAAAGAAACGGCTTCAGCTATGATGAAACAAAACTTGCTAAGGCCTATGCGTGAGTTGCATGCATTAATTTAGAGTGAATAAGCAGCTGCGACGTTTGAGGATTGATTTTTCAAGGTATTTCGTAATAAAAGGGGTGTTGCTCAAATGAACAGTGACAAAATTAAAAAGGGGTTCGATAAGACAGGTCAGCGGGCGTTATTGCACGCTATGGGAGTATCTAAAAGATCCTTCGACAGGCCTTTTATCGGCATTGCCAGCAGTTTTACGGACATGGTGCCTGGACATGTCGATATGCGTAACCTCGAGAGGTATATTGAAAAAGGTATTCACACCGGCGGCGGTTATGCATTCGTTTTTGGTGTTCCGGCAATATGCGACGGAATTACCATGGGCCATATTGGGATGCATTATTCGCTGCCTTCACGTGAGTTAATAGCCGATTCAATAGAGTCAGTGGCAGTGGCCCATGCTCTGGACGGGATTGTTTTATTGACAAACTGTGATAAAATCACGCCCGGCATGCTTATGGCTGCGGTGAGACTGGATATACCCGCTGTCATAGTTACCGCAGGTCCAATGCTGACGGGACGCTATAGGGGTGAATCACTGACTTTGGTAAAAAATGCTTTTGAAGCTGTAGGCTCTTACCGGGCGGGCAAGATAAACGACGATGAACTAGCTTGTTTTCAAATGGAAGCTTGCCCTGGCGCCGGCTCATGTCAGGGATTGTATACAGCAAATACAATGGCCTGTTTATGTGAAGCAATGGGGATGTCCTTACCCGGATGCGGAACATCCCTCGCGGTTTCAGCCAAGAAGAAACGGATTGCCTTTGAAAGCGGTGAAAAGATCGTTGATTTGGTGAAGAGAGGAATAACAGCAAGAAAAATATTAATCAAAAGTTCCCTGGAGAATGCCGTTTATCTGGACATGGCCATAGGCGGATCAACAAATACAGTGCTGCACTTGACTGCAATTGCTAACGAGGCGGGCATTGAACTGACCTATGATGACTTTATCAAGATCAATTCTAAGGCTCCTTATCTTTGCCCCCTTCAGCCCTCGGGTGACAGTACTATGGAGGACTTGGAATATGCCGGCGGGATACCGGCCGTGATGAACACTATCAAACCCCTGTTAAAAGACAATATTACCGTTTCAGGCAAAACTGTTTGGGAACTGGCCGATGAAGGTGCAGTCAGTAACCCGGAGGTAATCAGGCCATTGGAAGCTCCGCTCAGCCCCGCAGGCGGTATAGCCATTTTGTTTGGCAACATGGCTCCGGACGGAGCGGTGGTTAAAGCGTCAGCAATGAGCGAAAGCATGAGAAAATACCAAGGGAGAGCAAGAGTCTTTGATTCCGAAGAGGATGCAATGAAAGAAATATTGGATAATTGTATCAAACCCGGTGATTTTATTGTTATCAGGTATGAAGGGCCCAAAGGGGGGCCTGGTATGCGGGAAATGCTGGCTCCGACGTCAGCGCTGGTTGGCCTGGGTCTGCGTGACCAGGTAGCCCTGCTTACCGACGGAAGATTTTCCGGCGGTACTCGCGGTAACTGCATTGGTCACGTATCCCCGGAGGCATTTGCAGGTGGCCCGATAGCGCTGGTGCTGGAAGGCGATTTAATTGAATACGATCTGGATGCCGGATCTCTGAACTTGTTAGTTGAAGAGCAGGAACTGGATAGAAGGAAAAAGGTCTGGAAATGCCCGGGCGCAAAGGTTAAGACAGGATATCTGGCCAGATATATCAAAACGGTTTCTACAAGCAGAGAAGGAGCTGTATGCAAATAAAAAAAAGAACTGTCCGCGCCCCCAAATCGCGGCTGGTGGTGCCCCGGGTTGAAGCTCAGACCGCCGGGGCTTGATTTAACCTCGCAAAGCGGTTGACAGCTTAATAAAAGCCTCCAGGATTTCTAACGACGTGTCCACCACAGCTTCCGCGTTTTTTGAATTGCAGTCGACTGAAAGTGCATTAGCGGCTTCGTGGAATTTTTTATGCGGCTCTTCAATTGCTGAGTAAGCGGCAATATTTTGATATTGGCCGCGTTCTTCCTCGTACCATTTGCCGAAAGCGCATTCGCGGTGTGTTGCCAGTCTTATTCCTTTACCGGCGCTTTTTATTACCTTGCGCAAAAAGTTAGCGTGGTCAACCAGCCTGGCCGCCAGTACAGTTAATATATGTTCCTTTTCGGCAACACTTAAATATGGTTTTATTATTTTGCTCAATCGCTCAACATCTCGGCTTAAAACGTCGCCAAAATCCGTGACGGAAGCCAAATCTCCCGAGAGCCTGGCGAGGTCTTCAGTGGTCAAAGCCTGTTGCTGCGCCGCTTTTGCAATGTTGTCGATAGCATCGGCAGCTTCTTTAACTTGGTGTCTGTTTTCGCGCACAATATCGGTAACTTTTTGCGTATCATTCAAGTACCGATGGAAAACGTCTTTCACGTTCGTTACGGCGCTATTGGTATTCATGGCCCTGCCATTCATATCATCTGAAATGTTCTTGACTTCCTTAACTGCTTGCTTAGTTTGATCGGCCAGCTTCCGAACCTGCTCCGCCACGACAGAAAAGCCTCTGCCGTGTTCCCCCGCGCGCGCGGCTTCAATAGCGGCGTTTAAAGAGAGCAAATTTGTTTGATCGGCTATATCTGATACGTTTTGACTGATGTCGTCGATAGTTTTAATCTTTTCCAATAACTCTGTAGCGTTGCCAACCATGTTATTAAGCATTTCACCTGAACTTTTTGTCAGCGACGCTAATTCATTAATATTATTAAAACTTTCCAATTCTTTCGCATCAACCATTTGCATTACCGCGCTAATTTGCTGGGTGGAAGCCGATGTTTCCTCCGCCGTGGCCGACATTTCTTCGGCAGCGGCAGCCAGATCCGCCGATTTCTCCGAAATTTCCCGAACCTTAATTGATGTGCTGAAAGCCATCATCTCACTATGAGCCAGTGAAAAATCAAATAAGGCAGTTAAGAAATCCATTTCCGCTTGGCTGGCATTGGTCACGCCAGACATTTGCTTATTCTTGGAAAAAAAGAACATTAGATTAGTCAGCCCCTTTTCAAATCTTTTATTTTTTATTTAGAATATTTGATTTACTATTTCTAGCGAATCAATATAAAATCTGATGACCTCCGCTTCATCAAGACCTAGCTTAACACTTATTTCATGAAAGTTTTCCCAGTCACCCCTCTCATAAAACAACACCAGATTATAAACATCTTTAAATAAACTTTGCTCTCCCAATAAAGCCTTTTTAATCTCCATGGATATGGGCAGTCCGGTTAAAATGCCGGACAAGGGCTGGTCGAGAAAAGCGTCGATTAGGGAAAACATGCCCAACAGGAAAAGGTCGGAGCGACTATGGGACAAACCAACTTTCGGCGCAATCAGTTCACAAAATATAGCCCTGCAGATGGATGTGACGAAAAGCTCGTCCGGTTTATCTTCGCCTATTCCTTTCAGCGCCACCAGGGAGAGCCATTTGCTAATCTCTTTTTGCCCGAGCATAACCAGCGCCTGCTTAATGGAATTGATTTCCGACCGGAAGGAAAAGCTTGCGGAATTGATATACTTGAGCAGTTGATACGACAGGGAAACGTCCCTCTTAAAAAGGCTTTCAATTTGCTCAAAGTCGAACTCTTGCGAGTGGAGGTCCTGCAATAATTGAAGATAAATAAGCTTGTTGCCGGGGACATCCTTACCTGAAACTATGATGGGCTTGCTGAAGAAATATCCCTGAAAATAGGAATAGCCTATTTCCAGCGCCTGAGTGAATTCTTCCCTGGTCTCCACCTTCTCGGCCAGAAACTTTTTATTTTTCCCGAGCCGGTTAATAACAGCTTTTCTTTCTGCCGCGCCCGTTACCTTGAAGTCAACTTTAATGATATCCGCCAGTTCAATCAATGGGGCAAACTTTTGCTCGTAAACAAAATCGTCGAGGGCCAGCTGGTATCCCATTTTCTTTAATTTCTTGCAAACCTCGAGAACCTTTTCGTCAGGTTCGCTATCCTCCAGGATCTCTATCACGGCAAGTCCGGCGGGTAAAAGGGTTGCAACCTCATTTTCCAGTAAGTTTCCGGTAAAATTGATAAAGGCTTTTTTACCCCTTGTAAGCGTATCCAGGCCAATCAGCAAAAGGCTATTGGTGATAACCTCTGTTGTTGCCCGGCCGCCGTCCTCATTGGAATAACCGTTATATAACGCTGAGCGATATAATAATTCGTAGGCAAAGACCTCTTGATTTTGGTCGAAAATTGGCTGTCTAGCCACGTAATGACGCATCAACCCGCCTCCTTCCCTTTAATAGATTATAAAACCTGTTTGGTGACTCTTGCTATTCTCCGCAGAACCAAATTATTTCAGCAAAAAAAGACAGCTTATTATCTGCTGGAGATAAAAAGCTGTCTAGCAATGCCTAATATTTCTAATTATTTACTGGATTACCTAATAATTTATGCATTTTAATTGCTGCCGCTAAAGCCAGCTTTGTTTCAAATTGGTCAATAGATGCTCCCAAAATTTTTTCAATGCGCTGTTTTCTAAAGACTAAAGTTTTATGGTGCAGAAAAATTTTTTGGGCTGCTTCCTTCAAGCTGCTGCTTTGCAAAATTATATCAAGGGTAAGTAAAAGGCTGGCTCCTTTTTCACGATCGTACTTTATGAGCGGGCCGATCATTTTTTGGACATACTCTGCGGCATGCTCTTTTTTATCATAGGCTGCCAGAAGTTGATAGAGTCCGATATCCCGGTAATAATAAATTCCTCCGCCTTTTTCTCCCTGACATTTGGCCGAAATGATTGCGCTCCGCGCTTCCTGATAACCTTTTTTTAAGCTGTCAGGTCCCCTGTGCATGTCGCTCACGCCCATTGTTACTATGAGATCAGAGGTATAGAGGCTTACTTTTTCCCTGATTTGCGCGGCAGTCCGCATATCCGCGTCCGATATGTCAAGTGCACAACCGGCTTGCACCAAAACTCCTATGGCATCCCGAATATCCCACACAACGTATTCCCGGCTTTTGCTCAAAAGATTGTTTATATATCTTTTTTTCTGCTGGAGGTCAAGATGATTAATTTTATCTTTTTCAAAGAGTTCTTTATCCCCAAGATCAATCAAGCAGCAAAAAAAAGGAACCGTTAGATCTATTCCCCATTTTTTGGCAGTTGCCACAGCATCTTTATTATTTATAGAGATATTACCATTGATGAGATCATTAAAAAAATCGCTTTTGCGCTGCAAATCATAAGCCATCTGCAGCATTCTTTCAGCTTTGCGCCGTTTGGAGATGTCCCGCGCCACGCTTACGATTCCTGCCATCTTACCGTCATCATCGCGCAGCACGCTTACGGAAACCTCTATCCACAAGACCCGACCGTCTTTTTTAAAATGCTCCAATTCAAAAATATGTCCCTGGCCGACTGCCTCCTCATCGGCTGAAAACTGCCTTAACTTCACACATAATGCCCGAAAGGAAGCGAATGACAGAACTTCTTCTATGGTACGACCGATAATCTCTTCCTGGGTACAATCCAGAAGCCGGTCAACCGACGGGCTAACGTAGGTAAATCGCCCCGCCAGGTCTATGACCCAAATGACATCCAACACGTTTTCCGCCAGCAGGCGATACCGGGTTTCACTTTCTTTCAGTTCCGCCGTAGCCTTCGCCAGTTTCTTTGTCATGGAATTGAATGCGGCGGAAAAATCCCCCATAAAGTCGACCCGCTGGGTAAAATCTCCGCCGGCAATCATCTGGGTCTGCCACGTTAAATGCCGCAGATTTGCTTGAAAAGTTCGCAGCCCGCCGGAAAGAAACCCCTTCACTCGCATACTTTGAGATAGATCTCCGCTGGCCAGGGCTGAAATAAAACCTCTAATAGCCGCGAGCTTCTCATGTAAATCGACAAACTCCGGGTGCGACTGTAAAGCAGCCGGCAATGTATTAGCCGACACCTTATTTGATATCACATCTTCCAATGTTCGTACAGCAAGGTCAAGGAGCGCTTCCTGCCGGTCACCTTGCATAGCCATAACGGTTCCCTCCAAACTAGACTATAACCTCGGCGGTAAACCGGCAGGTACGGTCACCAGTGCACCAACAGTCTACCTCCTTCACGCGAAATTGCCGGCCGGTGAAGAAAGACTCCATCAGGGCCGCTATGAATCCCTCGTCGTACTTACAGATCTCTTGATCAGATTCCGGCAGCCCGGAGCAGTCAAGATCCTCGTCGATGGTCAAAACGAACGACCCTTGCTCAATATCAGCCTTTTCCACCCGGAGAATGCCGAGCCGCAACTCTCTTAGTGACTCCTGCAGCTTACGGATAAATTCATGGAAGTCGTTTATTTTGCCGATCATATTCTTAAAGAACTCACGGCCAGCCAATCTGCCGGACTCGTAAAAAATTTCGTCAGCCTTTTCCGCACCGAACTTTGCCTCAATTACGTCACGAAAAGTATATTGCATGAGCCGGTACAACTCGATCCGAGTTATTGGTCCGAGGTTTGGCCGTCCAACAGCGATGTCCCCAAGCAAATCCCATGAAAAAGGATATTTTCTGTTCTCCATAGTCCATCCCTCCTCCACTTTTTCATATATTTCTACACAACGAACACGAATCCTGTTAGAGCAGACCGTGAAGCGACTGATTTCACGAACTATGAGTATCGTTCACATATGCACGGATATAAGATTTTTTGCCAGGCCGGTCAGCAGGTAGCAGTGTAGCAGCATAAAAAGGATTTTGATGTTGTCTGTCTAATTATTTTCGTAAGATTACTTATATGGAAGGACTGAAATAATGACAACAGCAGTCGGCAGAAATGATCTTTGTCCTTGTATGAGTGGCAAAAAATATAAACATTGCTGTTCTTCCAGGGAAAATATGATTAAAGAAATAGGACTGCCGGTATTTTCAGAAGATTATGTTTTACAAATGCTACTTCAAGATTCAGATAAATTCATAAATTTTTATAAAAATGAAAGACATAAAATTAGCACTAAAATAAATTGGGCTTTTGACGAAAGGTTAAATTCCCGAATGAAGTCTATTGGTTTAGAAAATCCAGACACCAAAGAAATCGAGTATGTTGTTATAATAAAACAGGTTCCCATACAGTTTGCTCATGCTTTTGACACCGCGCATGAATTGCAGCATTTAATCTTAAATCAAGAAGGCTTTCCAAGTCTTTCTTATATAAATAATACTAATAATACCAACATTAATTGGATTAGCGGCATGAAGGATTTAGCTTGCCGCATTTCCAATTCCATAACTGATCCGCTGGTTAATGCCAGACTAGTTAAGTATGATTTTGATTTATGGGATAATTATGACAGGGTTGCAAAGGCTCAAATGCCTTACCTGCAATCCATAAAAAACATTTTTCCAAATGAACCTTCGCAGATGGAAGGAAGGGCGTTTATCGCGTCCGCATTCATTCAAGCTGTTTTGGATTGGGAAGCGGCATGTCGTATATCTCCGAACGCAAATAATAATTACATAAAAAACCTTCGCTCCATGTTTCCTGTGACAACCAAAGAGACAGAGGACATATTAGCGCTAATTAAAACTCACGGTTACGCCTCTCCTGATCAAGCCAGTATCATTTTCTACAATATAATTCAGAAATTTGGACTCGGACGTTTGTTTAGACTCTCCAATTTAAATATATAATAAAAATAAACAAAGTTATTGTGATAATCGGCCGCTGGAAATACAGTGGTCGTAACTGTTTATGAGGACATCGACATAATAAGGCAAATTATTTAATATGCTTGCCATGGAGGGGCTAATGGCAGGCAGCTGAGCCTTTTTGGGCTTTCAGCTGCTTTCTTTTGTACGGAGGTTACTCCATAGGGTATAACTCGGCGTATTGATCAGGATCGAATTCGCGGTCATATTCAATGTCGCCGAAGATGTCCGGGAAATTCTGCTTCATGTATAATAACATGGGTATCATGAGTTGCTTTAGAGCGGCAGGCGTTATCGGTAAAGTGGTGGTTTCCAGTAATTCGTGCCACTGCGCCAGTGTATAGCGGTAAACAATTCTGGTTTTTGTAGCCCCTTGGGTGATTTCAGTAGGAAACCGGAAAGGTTTTTCTGCGTCGAATACCCGTTGAGTTGATACCGTTAGGGGTACGTCAATATCCTTTCCGAAAACCGCAATGGCGATAATTTCCGTCTCAATGACAGCGCTGGCTGCTTCTGATTGTTGCTCATCTTGGGGAGGTATTTGGACCAGCAATAAAGGAGTATTCATTTGCTCACCTCGTATAACACATTAAAATAGATAACTTCTGTTATTATTATTCCCTTATAGCTAAGCAACTGTTTTAATGTCATGCTTAAAGGCCATTATTTGCCTCATGCTGTTGATGAAATAACATTTTTATTATATATTGGATAAACTTTTTTCACAAATCAATTTCTTGCTATTGTTGTGTTTTGGGTTCATAAAGTTTTAAATAGCTCTAAGTATTAGTTCACTTTTTCTGTATCCTGCACGTATAAAACCTGGTTTGCAGCTCCTCAAAAGAGAATCTTCGCTTTAAGAGGATAGACGCTATAACCATCAAAGCCAATATGCCAACAGCCAGCATAAATTCAAGGGATCTGACACATAAGGCCTTGTCCCCCAGGTTTGTAAAAACAAGAACCCCTGGAATAATGCCAATCATTGTGGAGAGTATGTAGTCGATATATTTAATCCTGGTCAGTCCTGCTCCATAGCTTATTACATTAAAGGGTATTATGGGAATAAGCCTCATCATTAAGACCAGTAGAAAACCGCCCTTTTCCATTCCATCCTCAAATTTTTGCATTTTCCCTTTAACAAGCTTTTCAACAAAATCTCTTCCCAGCAACCTGGAGATATAGAAGGCAACTGTTGCGCCAATCATAGCACCGATTATTGTATACAAGGTTCCGAAGTACATTCCGAAGGCCATTCCCCCTGCAACCGCAATAACTGAACCCGCCGGGATCACTGAAAACATTGTCATATAAACAATAGGTCCAAAAACGCCGTAAGAAGCTATATAGTCCCGTAATCCCTCTGCTGTTGGGTTTTCAAACATTCCTGATTTTTGGGATAAGTAAAAAATTGTAGCAAGAATCAGGATAACAGCTGTTGTGATCATATTCTTTTTGCTTAACCATTGCATTTAAAACCCCTCCATCAAATGATCACAGCTTTATAGAGCTGCCCCTGAATTCCTAAAGCAGCTATCCGGAAACAAAGAATGCTCAACACATGGTATTTAACCAGTAAAGAGCGTTCCTTTAGTTTTAGTCAACTAGATAAAATTTAATTTTAATTTATCCCTTCAAGTTTAAGAAATATTAATTTTATTATATATTTTTAAAAATATATAAAGCAATTGCTTATTGTTTATATAAAAAATAGTCATATAAACAGCTGCGCAAATAAAATACTTTTATGAACAAATGGGACATGGTAATTTAATACTTTAGCCCCAAGTTTTAAAGGCTTTTTTTTCTAAACAAAATACTCCGCCTTTGCATCCGGGAAAAATTCACCAACCATATCCTCAAAATAAGCTTTAACCTCCGCAAAGAGTTCCTTTGGGTAGACATATTTACCGTACCCGAACTGCCCAAATTTAAAGGTCCTGTCCTCTTCTTCCAGGTCCAGCCGCGTGTTCGGGAAAACCTCCAGGATGGTGCTCTTGGCCCTTTTGGTAAAGCGGTGGGTAATAAACTCAAAGGTAAGGCCGGTAACTTTACCATCAAGCTCCGCAGCGGCTGTCTTGAACAACTCCCGGTAGCTCTCCCGCCACCCTTCCGAGACAATAATGGGCGCCACCAAAAACCCCAGCGGGTAGCCGGCCGACGCCACTCTTTTGGCCGCCGCCAGCCTTTCTTCCAGCGGCGGGGTGGCGTGCTCGAACTGCCTGATGATCTCCCCGGTATTGATGCTGAAGCGAAAACGGGTATGCCCATGATGGGGCGCTTCCAGCAGCGTGTCAACATCGGTGAATTTGGTGACGAAGCGGAAGCGGCCGCGCCCCTGTTCCCCGAAGAACTCAATAGCCTTTCTTAAAATGCCGGTGTAAGGCTCCGTGGGAATCGGGTCGGACGTGGCGGCCCCCTCAAAGACAGTGACCGCCGGCTTTCTTTTTTCCAGGTAATCTTTGGCGGCGCTCAAGATTTCCTCAGTGTTGACATAGATACGGATGTAAGGCTTTCTGCCCAGGTTGGTGAGCAGGTAGCAGTATTCACACTTGCCGGGGCAGGAAGTGGCCAGGGGCAGTTGAAAGTGGGCCGACGGCCTGCAGGTTTCAAAGCGCATCGTCCGGCGCACTCCCACCACCAGGGTGCGTTTGCCCTCAAAATAGCCTTCGCCCGGGGTTTTGCCCGGAATCGAGGTGACCCTGTTATGAGATGACGTGAAGCCGGTTTCAACACCCCGGTCCTTGAAATAAGCCAGCAGCTTATCCCCCAAAGGGTACCGCAGGGAATCCGGTTCAAATATTACCCTTTGGGGAATAAATACCATTCTTAATCACCAGCTTCTTAAAATAGTATAATTATAAAGCAAGTTCAGTATTACGCGAGCTCTACCCGGAGGGCGATTTTGACTGGTAATCATCTGTCCCGGACTTAGAAAAAAATTATTTGATTCAAAGTTATTATTCCAATAAAATAGAAACTAAAACAATCTAAATACCAATGATATTATCCGCGTTGAGGGGGCATCAGAAATTGGCACAAGATAATACATTAAGAAAATACTCGTTAATCACCGTAATGCTGGCTTCATTCATGACTCCCTTCATGGGCAGCGCGGTCAATTTGGCCATACCGGCGATCGGGGAACAATTCAACAGCAGCACTTTCATGCTGAGCTGGGTGGTAAGCGGCTACCTCCTCTCTTCAGCGGCGCTGCTTCTGCCATTCGGCAGGCTGGCGGACATTCTCGGCAGGAAAAAGATTTTTGTGTGGGGTATTTTTGTTTTCACTCTGTCTTCATTGTTATGCAACCTGGCCTGGTCCATCCAGGCGCTGGTTTTCTTCAGGCTGCTGCAGGGAGCCGGCGGCGCCGCGCTCTTCAGTACGGGCATGGCCATATTAACCTCGGTTTTCCCGCCCCAGGAGAGAGGCAAGGTGCTGGGCATCAACGCCGCCACAGTTTATACCGGCCTTTCCCTGGGGCCGGTGCTGGGCGGCGCGATGAACCAGCACTTCGGCTGGCAGTCCATATTCTATCTCAACGTGCTGATTGGCTTGCCGGTCATGCTGCTGGCGGTTTGGAAAATAAAGGCGGAGTGGGCGGACGCCCGGAGCGAGCGGTTTGATTGGAACGGCGCCGCGCTCTACAGCGTTGGTTTGGGGTCTTTAATGTACGGCTTCTCAGCCATGGCCACCTATGCCCCGGCCAAAGCGCTCGCCGCTGCCGGCCTGATTTTGCTGGTCCTGTTCGTCAGGCGCCAGGCCAAGGTGCAACAGCCCATGTTGAATATCAAGCTGCTCAGCGGAAACACCGCGTTCGCCTATTCCAACCTGGCGGCTTTCATCAACTACAGCGCGACTTTCGCGGTCGGCTTCCTGCTCTCCCTGTACCTTCAGGTGGTTTTGGGCTATAACTCCCAGACAGCGGGCCTGATCCTGCTGTCGCAGCCGGTGCTCATGGCGCTGCTGTCTCCTTTCGCGGGAATTCTTTCCGACCGCGTGGAGCCGAGGATAGTCGCTTCCTGGGGAATGGGCCTGACTACAATCGGACTGGCCTTATTTTATTTCATCGGCAAAGACACGCCCACATGGTTTATCGTGGCCAATCTCGCCCTGCTGGGTATCGGCTTCGCGCTGTTTTCCTCCCCCAACAACAACGCTATTATGGGATCGGTGGAAAAGCAGTTCTACGGCATAGCTTCATCAACCCTGGGAACCATGCGGCTCACCGGACAGGCCGCCAGCATGGCGCTGGCCACGCTAATCATAGACTTGCACATCGGCAGCGCCCAGCTGAATGCCGCAGACCCCGGCCTGCTCATTAAAAGTTTCAAAATATCTTTCATTATATTTGCCGTTGCCTGTTTAGGGGGAATATTCGCCTCCCTGGCCAGGGGCGACATGAGGGGAGCTTCAATCCCCGATGAGCGATAAGTCAGCATCTGCCCGGCCGTCAGCGCGTTTTACGAGTTGATTGAATAGGTGGGCTGCTCTGGCCACGGGAACGGCGGCGGAAGCTTTTCCCGGAACTCAGGGTGATATGCTTAGTTCAATGCAGGAGATCCCCGTCTGAGGATTTGTTGCCTTGTCTTGCAAGAGCCTCCCGGTCCGGTGCCAGAGGGGGCTGCTCCATCCATTCATTTTTAATCATTATACTTTACTGAGAATTTAATTTTCCTCATCAAGCAGCTTTACTTTTCTACTGGGGAACAATGATGAACTATGCTGACGAATTCCTTGACTTTCCGGGAATCAAGCCACCCTTCCCGGGTAACCCCGCTGTGCACATCAACGGCATATGGCTGTACCGTCCGGACGGCTTCCACCACATTGCCGGAGTTTAACCCGCCGGCCAGGATTAGCGGCCGGGGCCATATGTCGTTCTTCAACCGCCTGGCTGCCTGAAAGTCAATAGTCAGGCCTGTGGAGCCTACTTTGCCCTTGCTGAAGCTGTCCAGCAATATGCAGTCCGCCCCGGCGGCAAGGTACTCGCTGCCGCATTGAGTCAGATTATCTCCCTCGATCGCGCCGGCCCCCTGCACGTGCAGCGTTTTGATAATTTCTACAGGTATTTTTGTCTTGAGGAGCGCCACATCTTCGGGCTTGTTGAATCCGTGCAGCTGAACGGCGTCCGGGCGGCAATGCTCCACCAGGCGGCAAATTCCGTCTGTATTTTCTGCGGTGATGATCAACACCGAGCGGATGGAAGGCGGTACCAGGGCAATAAACCGGCCGGCCTGTTCCCGGCTCAGGTTGCACGCGAGAGGCTGCCAGACCTCGGTGATAAAGCCGATTGCGTCCACTCCCGCCTTTGCCAGCAGTTCTATGTCCGACTCTTTCCTGCTGCCGCAAATCATTGTTTTGGTCATATTACTCCACCCCGCACCGGACGAAATCAGCCACAGTCCGGGCAGGGTCCCCGGACAGCAGGAACGCCGTGCCCACAAGCACCGCGTCGGCGCCTGCGGCAATGGAGCGCCGGACATCCGCCGCATCCCGGTGGGCGCTTTCACTAACAATCAGCGCATCACCCACCACCTGGCGGTAGCGGAAGAGCACGTCTTGTCCGAGCCGCAATTTATCGTCCCCTATTTCCAGCTCATCTATGTTTTTATTGTTGAATCCGACCAGCCGGGGCAGCGGCTCCAAGCCCCTCACCAGCGGCAGGTCCTCTATCCCCCTGGTTTCCACAAGGGCCGACATGCCTTGCCGGCGGACATATTTCAGCAGTTCAGGCAGTCTGCCGCCCGCCATGTGAGCAATCAGCAGCAAAGTTACCCTGCCGGGACAAGCAGGGTCCACTGCGGAAACCAGCGAGCGATAGAAGTCCACCCTTGCCTGGTCCGTAATGAAGTCCTTGATCAGCAGGGGCAGCGGCGTGGAGCGTAAAACGGCCGGAATATCTTTTTCGGGCTGCCCTCCAAAATGTACAGGCTCAGTCACCAGAGAAATGCCCGCGGCGCCGCCTTTTTCGTAGCACCTGGCGAGCAGTGCGGCGTCCCGGTCGTCCTGCCCGAGCTGCGCCGCCAGCTTGGGAATTACCCGCTTTATTTCAGCAATGACCGGAACGTCGCCCCGTTGGCGGGCAGCGATAATAGATTCCGTCAGATTCAATGCAGCGCGCCCCCGATTTCCTGCGTTTTGCTTCTAATCTCATGCAACTTGGCCAAAGCCAGACCCGAGTCCAACGTCTCCCTGGCCAGCGCCAAACCTTCCGTCAAGTTTGCCGCTTGATCAGCCACCACAAAAGTGGCGGCCGTGTTTAGGAGAAGCATATCCCGCCGCGGCCCTGTTTCCTTTCCCTCAAAAATATCCATGATTATTTTCGCGTTGTCGTCAGGACCGCCCCCGGACAGCTCATCAATGCCACAGCGTTTCATGCCGAAATCCTCAGGCACGATAACAAAATAGTCGATCTTGCCGTCCTTAATCTCCGCCACTTTGGTTTCCCCCATCAGCGAGATCTCATCCAGTCCGTCCATCCCGTGCACAACCATGGCATGGGTCAAGCCGACTTCCCGGACCACTTCGGCCACCTGTTCCACCAGATGAAGCTGATATACGCCGAGCACATGCCTTTTTGCGCCAGCGGGGTTGATCACCGGCCCGATAATCGTGAAAAATATCGTTTTGATGCCAAGGTCGTTTTCCGGTCCGAAAACTTTCATCATCACCGGGTGATAAAGCGGCGCGTACAAGAAGGAAAAGCCGATTTCCTCAATGAGTTTTTCCGCATGCAGCGGCTCAAGGTCCACCGGTATGCCCAGCGCCTCCAGCACATCGGCGCTGCCCGAAGAATGTGAAATGGAACGGGAGCCGTGCTTGGCGATTTTCACTCCGGCGGCGGCGGAAATTATCGCGTTGGCGGTGCTGATATTAAAGGTAGTCAGGCCGCCGCCGGTCCCGCAGGTATCGGTCAAATCACCGTTCACCCGCGGGTTTATGGTCACGCAGGCCCGGCGCATGGCCTTGGCAATTCCCGCTATCTCCGCCGTGGTCGGACCCTTCATCAACAGCGCCATTAAGAATCCCGCTATCTGCGTGGGTGAAAATTCATCTTCTTTTATACCGAAAATCACCTTATCTATTTCTTCCTGATTCAGCTCCTGTGTTTTAATCAGCTTCTGCAAAATGCCTTTCATTATTTTGCTCCTCTCTTTCATATCAGTCTGGATTAAATCAATTATTTCCGGCTCAAGACAACAGTTTTTTGCCGGTTGATTGATTCGGTGACGGTTATGGGAAGATGTTGCAGGAAGATTATAAGAGGAGGTGCGGGTTAAGCCATTTTGGCATAAATAAAACCAGCGCCTAGTCTGAGCGCTGGTTAGTGATTGATCTAACAGCCTCAACTCAGCTCTGTCTGCTCTCGTCTCTTCTTTATTAACTCGTCTCGTCACCTGTAAACTTAATTTTAATATAACACCGCGTTTTATAACTGTCAATAAAGTTTGCGACAATACCCCGTCACATCTTTATATCGATATCTTTCCTTTTATGCGATAGCTGGTTACAATAATAGTAATTGTTTTCTTGGGACAGGGGGTTATTCATTTGCATGAATTGATCGCTAACATACCGCTTTTTTCCGGCTTGGACAGGATCAACCTGGCCAAAATAATCCCCGAAATGGAGAAGACCTCATTTGCCGCCGGACAGATCATATTTAACCAAGGTGACCCGGGAGACTCCCTGTTTATCATAGTTGACGGATTCGTTAATATTTTTTGCACCGACAATGAAGGTAAAGCACAAGAGCTTGCCTGCCTGGGCACAGGGGAGTGCTTCGGAGAAATTTCCCTATTGACCGGCCAGCCCCGGACAGCCAGCGTTAAGGCCGCGACAGGCTTAACTGTATACGTGTTGTCTCAAACGGGCCTTTATAGCTTAATGAAAAAACATCATTCTCTTTCAATTTATTTCAATGAAGTATTAGCCGCGCGGCTCTTAGCCACCAACGCCGGACTAAGCGGTGAAAAGAGGGAAGAAAATGCAAGGGACACCCTAATAAACGGGCGTTATCTCACGGAAAATATCACGTACAGGCGTCGGCAACCAACCAGTCGCTTCAATAATACAAGGATATCAATTGCCCTTGCGGGAGCGGCATTATGTATTATTTCCACCTTCTTTTTCTTGTCAAATGGCCTGAGCAAACCTCACATAATATTTATTGAGCTGCTGCTGGCGGCGACTTTCTGCTGGGGGTTGAATATCTTTTCATTTCATGTTGTATCTCTCTCCCTGCCTGTGCTGGCGGTCCTCTTAGGC
>NZ_MVQM01000086.1:0-11656 GCF_002067195.1 Pelotomaculum sp. PtaB.Bin117
TGTTGCAGATTTTTCTTCACGCGGGCCGGCCGGAGACGGGCGGATTAAGCCCGAACTTCTCGCTCCCGCTTCCGCGGTAATTTCCGCCCGTTCACGTATGGTCGAGGGCAATCTGCCGGGATACCCGGAATACACGCGCATGCAGGGGACAAGCATGGCCGCCGCCGTTGCAGGCGGCTCGGCAACCCTTTTGCGGGAATATTTTGAGAAGAATATGAATATAACGAACCCATCGGCAGCCTTGGTCAAGGCGGCGCTGATCAACGGATCACGTCCCATGACAGGTAGCCCTTCGAAAGAAGGTTTCGGGGTAATAGACCTGGCAGGTACCACAATTGCTCTGAAGGAAAACTCCTTCAAGGTGGCCGACGAGTTGGCCGGGGTGTCTCAGGGAAACGAAGTGTCATATACTATCCATGTTACTGATAACGCGTCTCCTTTTAAAGCCACCCTGACATGGACCGATCCTCCGGCTGAACCGGGCAGCGCGCAGGCGTTGGTGAACGATCTCGACCTGCTCGTCCGGACGCCTGACGGCAGGGTTTATTACGGCAACCATTTCCTAGGTAATAACATACCGGACAGGACAAACAACGTGGAGCAGGTTTACCTGCAGTCATCGGTGCCCGGGGATTATACGGTAAAGGTAACCGGTGTGAATGTACGCAGAAATACTGTAAGCGGCAGTGCCGTTGCCGCACAGGATTACGCCCTGGTCTGGGGTCAGACACCTGCCGAAGATATAGTGGAGAGTGTCGGCGAGCGTTCAATCAAACTGGTGGACGGTACCTCGTTCAGCCCGGCCGCTCTGCCGGTGGTAAACCTCGTTAATGAGAATATTGCCCCCGTAGATGCTGGCCACTTTTTCCCCGGGGCGGAAGCTTACCGGACTTCTCAGCGAATCTACCTGATAGCCCGCTTGTGGCGTGCCACCGGGGTGAAAGCGCTCAATACGGCAGAAGGGGCTGTCTTTACGGAAATCAACCCGGCTGCCAGGTCGGGTGGCTACAGTCTGGCCGGGGATACCGGAATAATAGTATTGAACAACCAACCTGTAACGACGGATAAACTGCCGCCGGGAGTGGAGGTAAACGCCGTGCTCAACCCGGTTGACCAGAAAATCCGGCGGGTTCGTGCAGCTTATATAGAACGTGAAGGTGTTGTCTCGACGTTACATGATCAAGACGGACAAAAAGAAATAACCCTCATGGGAAACGGGGGATCATACCGGTTATCCAGTGATGTCGCTTGTTCTTTCGAGGATAATTATCAAAGTGTGGAGACAGCGGACATGCCCTTTGGCACCGGCGCTCTGGATGAACTGGCAGAGGCCCTGCCTGGTATGCCGGTGCGCCTGTACTTGGCGCCGTCCAGCGGCGAGGTGCAGTACCTTGCTGTTAAGCGGCAGGTGGCCCTCGGCACGGTACGTGAAACTATCGCTTCCAGTAGCGAAATCCAGATGGAGAACGGGACTTCCGTCCGGATCTTCCCGGGCGCAGCGGTAAAGAGAGACAGAGAGAATTCCAGCTTCGATGTGATCAAGCAGGGGGACCATGTAACAGCGGTACTACTGCCGAGTACCGGGCAGGCTATAGGCTTGGTGGCATTCAGCAATGTTCTATACGGGAAGACAATTGATTTTACAAAGAAAGACAGAATGTTTTACCTGCTGGATAATAACAATTGCTACAGGTCCTTCTATCTGCCTCCTGATGCAGTCATCTACCGCTGGGGGGTCAGGACATCAGATGACGTTATAGCTGCCGGGCGTTGGGTCAGGGTCACAACTGACCAGGACGGGAAGGAAATATGGCGGCTGGATATAGGAGAAACTTTTTTTGATAAGAGTACATTTGCAGAATATAATCAAGCTGAAGGTATAATCAGCACTAAGGGTGGTGAGCAGTACCGGTCATCCGGTTTAACCCGTTTTTATAAAAACGGTTACCTGGTGTTGCCGGGAGATCTTCTTCCTGGCGAGCAGGTTGAATTAGAGTATGCGTCTGCCCCTCCGCCAACCGGGAATGTACTAGTGTCGGTGAATGCTCGTTCTACCGCTTCACCGCCAGTGCTATTTGTCTCAGCAATCCAGCTTCAGGGCCGCTTGGTGATAACCGGCAGGGCAGGCGCCAATACCATAGTTTACATGTGGGGGCAAGAGGGCTTCAAGCAAACAATTACCTTAGACGTGTCGGGTAGATTTACTTACTTTTTTAAAAAAGACATAAAAGATCAGTATAATTTAACTCTTGTGGCCGTAGACAGTCAAACGGGAGGGATCTGCGGCAGGAAGGTGAACTTTCCAGACAGCGGCAGCAGCAGCGGTAGAGATGTCCCCGCCGCGAGAATCGTCACAGATGTACTGGAGCAAGCGGTAGCTGGCATAGAGCCGGGCGGTGAAGCGCGTAGTTTTTCCGAGGTTCCGTTGACGCGGGTTGAGGTTGCCGCCATATTGGCACGGCTTCTGCAATGGCCGGAAACCAGCGATTTGCCCTTGCCTTTCAAAGATGCGGGGGATATACCTGTAGAGTTGCGTCCCATTGTGGCTGAAGCGCGAGCGCGTGGCATAATCTGCGGTTATCCTGACGGCAGCTTCCAACCATATGGCGCGCTGAGCCGGGATGACGCCGCAGTGATCCTCGCGGCTATCCTGCAAGATGTCGGCGTTGAAATCAAGTGGGATCCGCTGCTATCTTACGCGGATGCAGATAAAATACCCGCCTGGGCTGCCAAGGCGGTTGCCGTAACAACTGCCGCCGGTCTTTTTCATGGCAGCCCGGACGGAGCCTTCGCGCCGGGAGACCCGATCACAGCCGGTGATATGGCCATTATTTTGACAAAGCTGCTGGATGTTTGCCAGCGATACTGGGCAGCTAGTGTTATGACGTAAAGGTGGGATGTTCTTTTGCGCCGCATGATTATATCAGCCATTGCGCTGTCATTATTACTTTTTGCTGCCGGAGCGCCTGCCGAGTGCCTTGGTGAGTGGTCACCGCATGTTGTTTGGCATGTTGCCAAAATAGGCAAACTGACGTCCGAACTGCAGCTGGGACCTAACGGCCTGCTTTACGCGCTTTGCGGGAATAAATTGATAGCGGTGGATGAGAACGGCAATAAATTATGGGAGAGTGATTTACCGGACGGCAGTAAGTCAGGATGTCCGGTGTTTGATGCGCGCGGGTCTATTTTTATTCCTGGTAATGCCTTGATCCAGGAGGTTAAATTAAACGGCAGCAAAGGGTGGAGTTTCAAAGTATATCAGGGCAGCAGCAAAGCGGCGGCGTTGCTGACCACCGGTCCCGGGAACCTGTTATACATGCAGTTGCCGACAGGGCTGTATGCCGTTGACACCGCGGGGCACTACAAGTGGATGATCACGCAATGGGACCAGGTGTATAATGCCAGCACCCAGTTAGAAACCGATTGGGAAATCCTGGCGAGCGTCGGAAACGACCAGGCTGTATTCGTCATCATCGGTAAGAAAAAAGAAGGGTATACCTTGATGGCATTTGGCGAAGGGGGGAAAATCCGCTGGCGCTACTCCCTTGGTGAAATTAAACAAGCCAATCTGGTCGTAGGCGGTAACGGCCGCGTTTACGCAACCGTCAATCCGAAAAGAACAGACGACTATTACAAAGGCACGGTTTATGCTTTTGAAAGCGACGGCGACGGCAGCCCCCTGTGGAGCTATGCAATGGGGTGTGTCGATCTGACGGCCCCCACTCCTTCCGAAGATGGCTTGTTGTACTTTTGCGCTGACGAAAAACTTTACGCCTTGAATCAGGATGACGGTACGGAAGCTTGGTATGAACCTTTACCCAAGGCTATTTCCCGGCCGTCCGTGGATGAAAACAACATGCGTTATTACCTGGGAACGGAAGATAAACGCTTGCTGGCGTTGAACACGGAAGGGCGGCTGGACTGGAATCTTACCCTGGACGGCAAGGTATCCATGCGGCCTATGGTCGGACCGGATGGGTACCTGTATGTGGTGACGGAAGCAGGGAGCATATATAAAATCAAAGATGAAGCGCCTGAATCCGATGGAGGCTAAAGATGGGCATTGAAAGAAAGCGTAAGGGATGCCGTTATATCTTATGTTTATTAAGCAATCTTCTGTTAATTCTATTATCTTGTTTCTGGTGCAGCTGGTCCCCGGCCCTCGCGGCGCCGGTTAAAGATACCGTGGGTTTTGTAGATATAAACAGCCACTGGGCCCAGAAAGATATTTCCCGCTTGTACGCGCTGGAACTGGTTAAAGGTTATCCCGATCATACTTTTAAGCCCGACCAGCTGGTAAGCCGGCTGGAAACGGCAGTGCTGATCGTCCGTTCAGGCGGTTTTACTGCGGAGGCTGAAAAAGCGGCAGCAAAAACTAATAATAAGAATGACAAGAAATCAACCAGCAGCACGGCAGCAAAACAAATACCCAGAGTGCCGTGGGGGCAGTCCTACATCGACCTGGCAGTGAGAAAAGGTTTTCTTACGCCGGACAGCCCGGGGGACTACGATTTCGACGGACCCGCCACCCGGCTTGAGGTGGCGGAACTCTTGGCGCGGGCCATGTACCTTGTGCCACCTGTCACTGGAGCTGATTCAGCAATGGCTGAAATAAAATCAGTGGCAGACGCGGTTTACGCCAAGACCTTTTCTGACCTGGACGCGCTGAAGCCTGCGGAAAAGACCTTCATCGCGGCGGTTGCCTACGCTGACGTCATGTCCGGCTACCCGGACGGCACTTTCCGGCCGCGGGAATCTTTAACCCGGGCTGAAATGGCGGTAATTCTAAGCAGATTGGTAGACCGGGGGTGGGTTAAGCTCCCCGCCGGCCGCCACCTTGCGGGATGGATTTCCGCTGTTGATGATAATAAGGGAAGCAAGGAAATAACGCTTATTTCACTGTCAGGCGCGCAAAAGCTCAAGGCGGCCGGTAATGTCCAGTGCTACCGCGTGGCTGAAAAATGCACACTGGCCGATTCTGTAAATTTTCAATGCGAGGCAATTTTAGACGGACAAAAGCAGGTGAGCTGGATCAACTTACTGGAACAAAGAGATGACTCCGGACAGACGGATAAAATAAGAGGATCGGTTAAAATGGTGGTATTGGGTGAGGATAATTATATCATCGTTAACAATATGTATGCCGAAGACTTGTTCCTGCCGCTGGCCTGGGACGCAGTACTGACCGGGAACAAGGCGACAAAGGGCTTTAACTCCTTAAAACTAGGTAACTTTGTGGATGTGGAGGTGTCCAAAGGGAAGGTCAGGAAAGCTACCCTTCTCGATGTTAAGACAACGTCCGGCAAGGTGGACAGGATTGAGAACGGGTGCCTGTATTTAGAGGGGGATTCTTCCGGGAAAAAACCGATCTGGTTCAATCATTATGATTACGCGCGCCTGGTAAATAAAGAAGGCACACGGCAGGTGCAATTACAGGCGGGCAGCCCCGTAAGCATCACTTACCTGGATCCTCTGCCCAATGAAATCGACGATGAAGTAGCACTCGAAATAAAAGTAACAAAATAGATGCTTTTACCGGCCCTCCAGCCACAACATGATTACATGCTTGCCGGCTTCTTCTTCCCATATGTCAAACTGCTGTTTATATGAAGCAATCTGCGCTTCCATTTGCTGCTGTTCCGCGCCGCTTTGGACCGAGCCAATGCGTGACTGCAGGTCGTTTAGCTGAACCAGTTTCTCATTGTATAAGGAAGTGATATCCTGGCTCTCGTCATGTCTGTCGAACACCGTCCCCAGACCGTTCAGCCCGGAGAGCAGGTCGGCGGCGCATTCGGAAGACGAAGTGATTCTAATCAGCACTATTTTTTTGTCGCCGTCCTGCTCCGGAAACACCTGCGTTGCCGCCCCGGCTCCGGCCGCCAGCGAAACAGCCTTGATCCTCGCTTCGTTCAAATCGTTAACTGACATCTTTAACTGGCTACGCGCAACTTTCACACTGCTGCTCAACAGCGCCCGCGTTTCATGGCCGCCTGCCGCCGTAACGGGAGCGGCGCTCGCAGCGGTTTCCGCGCTTGTTTTTGGTGCAGCCGGCTCGTTAACGGGGTTACCCGGGTTATCATAACCCGGGACGCTTTCACTAGCTCCATCTCCCCGGGGTTCAGCCGCAGTGCCCGCCCCTTCGGGCAATTGGCCGGGATCACCCGGCTGGAGGTAACCGCCGCCCGCGGGAGGCGCTGACACATCGCCGCCGTTGCCGACATCCGCCGCCGGCTGTTTCGGCGCAAGGCCAATCGTCTTTCCTGCGTCGTTGTTTTTTAAACCAATGGTGATACCGGCGGAACTCCCGGCAATAAGCAACACGACGGCCGCCGCCGCTGCCTGCTTGCGCCAGGCCGCCGGAAGCCACGTTAACGCGGTACGGTGGCGCTCCGCCCGTATTTTGGCCATTACCAGCTCGCGTAATGCCGGTGGCGCGGGTATTTCCTCCCGGCCCAGCGCCCGCAGCGCCCCGGAAAGCCTCTCCTGCAGGGCCAACTCGCCTGCGCAGGCCTGGCAGCCCGCCACATGTCTTGCCAGCGCGTCCTCTTCTTCTTTTGTCAGCGCCCCGTCCAAGCGGGACGGTATCATCAGCAATGCTTCTCTGCAGTCCATCAATCTCACCTTTTCTATCGCCTGCCTGGCAGATCCTCGCCAGCCTCTTGCGTCAGTTCAGTCATGCGGCGGCGCATAACCTCCCGGGCCCTGCTGAGCCGTGACTTCACCGTACCCAGGGAGCACCCGAGCATTTCGGCAACTTCCTCATAGCTATAGCCCTCAATCTCCCGCAATACGAGCACCGCCCGGTGTTCCGGCGAGAGACTTTGCAGCGCCGCCTGCACTATGCCGCGAAATTCCTTCTCTTCCAGCGCCCGGAGCGGGTCGCCTTCCCCGCTGGCCACCTCATGCCTTATTTCGCCCCCGCTCTCACTCTGGTGCGGTTCGTCCAGGTAAATATGCACGTTCCTGTTTTTGCGCCGGGCGTTCAGGCATATATTAACAGTGATGCGGTGCAACCAGGTACCGAAATTAGCTTCGTTGCGAAAACTCCCCAGCGCCCTGTACGCCTGGATGAAAGCGTCCTGGGCCAGGTCCTGGGCGTCGTCGCGGCTGTCCGAGAACTTCAGGCAGAGCGCGTATACCTTGTTCTGGTGGATGCGCACCAGTTCTTCAAAAGCGGAAAGGTCGTTTTCTTTTGCCCTTTTTACCAATATGCTGGTTTCATCCACGGGAAGCCCACCTCTTGCGATACAAAATGCCTCCCGTTTAACTGTTAGACACAGTGAAACCGGAGAAAGTTCCTTCCGGCTGCGGGAGGCTCGTAAAAATCATTCGGCTCTTGAAAGAATCTTTGTAACACACGCGTTCTCAGACCGGACGCTTCGCAGTAATTATAAAGGGAGGCCTGAGTAGTGTCAATTGATATAAAAATGTTTTTATGGCAAAAGGTCGTATTTGGTAAAATTTTTTTAGGCGCGGATGGAACTTTTGGTTCTCACTGGCTGTCTAACTAATCAGGACGCAACAAAGGAAAAGACAGTCTGCCCGGCAGGAAATTGTCTGCCGGTGTAGAATATGTCTTTGTCCGTTGCCTACCGCTTTACTGGCGACGACCATAGCAGCAGCAGCGTTTATAGCACAGTCGCGGCAATGATTACTTAATTATTATACTACTTTAAGGGGGGATGGAAGCGTTTCTTCACAGGGTTGCTTGGCGGGCGTCGCCCGCGCAAACGGCCCCAGGCAGTTATTTTAAGAAAGAAAATTTTTTAGGAGGGAAATAATGAAAACCAAAAGAAACAGAAAGATCGTCTCGATCTTACTGACCCTGTCTTTCTTGGTGGCGATGCTGGTGCCCATGGCTGGCCCGGCGGCGGCTTCATCCACCTATTCGGTTATGAGCGCGCCCACCGTGCTCAACAATGATACTCCACAGAGCTTGGGCTCGATCCTTATCGACATCCCGACAGTTTCAGCCCAAACGTACAGCACGATCCTTTTAACTTTACCGACAGATTTTGCGCTTGACTGGACCAATACCGGGACTAGCCCGGTTGTGTCATGTGTGAAAAACGGTAAAGGAGCAGCAGGCTTCCTTGCAGCAGATGCTTTTACCGCAGCCTCTCCTGCCACAGGTATTGAAAACAAAGGTATCACCCGGGTGAGCGCCCGCGAATTTAAAGTTAGTTATCGGGTACCGGGTGCAGGTGACGCTGACTATGATGTCCGCCTCATGGTTACATTGCCGAACGTCACTGTTCCCAGTTCCGCGGACGGCGACGTCAAGGTAACAATAGACAAATTGACCGGTGACTTCTCCTCTGGCTCAGTCGTGGTCGGCACCGCCGGCAGCGGCAAGGTTTCCTGCTATGTGAGCGACGCCACCACTACATTTACAACTGCCGGCACAACTGGCGGTAAAATTGAAATATACCTGAAAGAAAATACCGCCGCTGCTCCCGAGACTCAGTCAGTTAAGTTAAAGCTCCCGAAAGGTATTACCTGGACTAACAACGGCACTGTCACCAACCTTACCACTGGCGTGACCGGCGTCGGGCAAAACTTGACTGCAACCAAGGACGGCTCTGATGCTAGACTTATGAATATTAGCAGAGCTTCAAATACCGACACCAAATCAATCTACAAGATTGCCGCTGACGTTAGCGTGGATGATTCGGAAGCGGTGCTCGGCCAAGTTGATGTGGCCGTGAGCGGTTCCAGCAGCATTGATGTCTCCACCGTGACCATTGGCGAATACGTGAGCTACAGCGCCAAGCTGGTCAACGCGAAAGATCCTAAGGATGTCACCCCCGGCCGCACGAACCAGGATGTCGGCGACTTCAATATTGAAGAAGGCGCAGCCGCAAGTCTCCTGAACGGACGCACCATCACCATGGAACTGCCTGATGGCGTGAAGTGGGCCACATTGAATGCCCCCTCGACATCCGGTACTGTGACAGCAGGTGCAATTACCGCGACTGGCAGCGACGGCCGCAAGGTTAAATTCACAGTTACCAATACTCCCCCGTGCTCCAAGGGCAAGATCAAGTTCACGAACGTGCAAGTTGACGTAGCAGCCGACTATTCCGGCGACATCAAGGTTACGGTCGACGGTGCCGGTGTTGACAACCAGTCGCTCGTCATCGCCAAGGCGGCGAAGTCCATTACCGCCACAGCGGACACCACCCCGGAAGTAATCATCGGTATGCAGAGCCAGCCCGGCGGCACCTTCAAGATTGTTGAAGGCGCCAAGGAAATGCTGATCAACGGCAAAGACCTCAAGATAGTTGCCCCGAGCGGCGTGACATGGTCTAAAGTCCCGACCGTCAAGGTGATCGACGGCGATGTCTCCATCTACACCGACAGCATCACCAAGAACGAGGGAACGGTGACCATCCCGATTAAGAGCCAGAGCACCAAGCCTTCAACCATCGAAATATCCGATGTTGCTTTAACCATCGACCGCACCGTGCCAGAGGGTTATATCACCTTAAAAATTAAAGGCGCTGCCGTCGACGAGATTAACAACACATACGGACCTAGCATAGTAGCGGGTGGTGCCGGCGGAAGAACTTTCTACGCCACCGGTGGTGCTAACCCTGACAACGCTGCTTGTGGTTTGATCTTCTCCGGCAGAGACACGGCAGCCACGGTTGACGTTGCCAAGACCGTTACCCCGGCTCCGTCAACAACCAAGAACAAAGTCACCTTCAAGATTGGCGACAGCAAGTTCACCTTAAACGGCAAAGAAGTAACCATGGACGCCGCTCCTTACCTGAAGAACGACCGCACTTACCTGCCGGTCCGGTTTGTGGCCCAGGCTGTTGGCATTACCGACAGCAACATCATCTGGAACGCTGACGAACAGACTGTCGTTCTCATTAAAGACAGCACCGTGGTCAAGCTTACTATCGGTAGCAATATCCTGAACATCAACGGCATAGGAATTACGATGGACGTTGCTCCTGAAATCGTGGATCCCGGCCGCACCATGCTGCCGGTCCGCTGGGTAGCGCAAGCCCTGGGATGCAATATTACCTGGGATGATGCGACCCAGACTGTAACAGTTAACTAACAGTTAAAAAAAGTTAAAAAACCGGGTTCCTCAGGGAACCCGGTTTTTTTTAATAAAGAAAATTTAGCGTTTTTGAACAAAAACATATTGACTCTTTGTCCGATGGGAAATATACTTTAGTTAGCGTATTGTTAACTGTCTTAACAATATTGGACAGAGTCGGGAGTGGTGTGTTTGAAGAAGTATTTGATAAGTATTGCTATATTCCTGTTTGCGATACTGGTGGCCATGCCGGCCTTGGCTGCGGATCCGGCCAAGCCGGAGCTGACACTGAATGACGCTATTGCGCGCGCCTTGGCGAACAGTAACGCGGTTAAAAAGGCCACTGTGGAAATTGACCGGACCAAGGAACTGCGGGATGATGCGGCGGACAGTATTCACTTTACGCCTTCCACACCGCCGGGCGATCCCGCGACTGAGCGGGCCTGGGCAAATGTAGTATCAGCCGATCTCACCTGGCGGATGACTTACAAGACTCTGTCAGTGCAGCAGGACAGCCTGGCCCTGAGCACCTGTAAAAAGTATTGGGGCATCCAGCAGGCGATAGCCACGCTGGATGCAGACAAGGCGGCCTTGAAGCAGGCTGATTTGGACCTGCAAAAGGCCAGAGCACAGCGCAGGGTGGGCTTGATTTCAGATGGTGACGTGATCACTGCGGAATCCAAGTATGCAACGGCAAAATCGACCGCAGACAAGGCGCAAAACGACCTTGATAATGATTATGTTGCTTTTAATCAAACTATCGGCTTAAATCCGCAGGATCGCCCTGTTTTGACAGACGAATTAAAATTAGAGCCACTGGAAAAGAACCTTGACCTCGATGTTGTCGTGAGCCGTGCCATCGACAGCAGCCCTTCCATATGGCTGGCCACCGAGAAGGTAAAAATACAGGAATACGCCAAGGATTCCATGTTTTATACAGGGTCATACAATCCGTATATAGCGCGTGAAGACGCTGTGAAACAAGCCATATACGATTCAATGAGCGCTAAGGATGCGGCGGAATTGCTGACCAGAAATCTATACTACTCAATTCGTTCACTTGAAGATAACAGTCCCGCCGCCGAGCAGGCGGTGAAAAAAGCGGAGGAAGATCTGCGCGTGGCCAATGTAAAATACCAGGTCGGCATGAACACCCGCGCGGATGTGGCCGCGGCGGAGTCTGCCCTGGTGCAGGCCAAGAAAAGTTTACTGGATCTAAAGGCGAACCACGCTTATTTAAAGCTGGCTTTTCAAAAGCCGTGGGCTTATTCGGGCGGATCGTCGAGTGGAACTGATTAAGGGAGAAACTTAGCTTAATCTTAAAACAATTAGCGATTTTATTTTCCAAGTACCAGGCCCAAAACCTTCGCCTTTAGGCGAAAAGCCTTTAGCATTGACTCTGCTTAGAGGTAGATGTAACATTCATCCATGAGGTGAATGATATGGCAGATTACCAAAAGGGAAGCCACACGATATATGACATAAAATACCACTTTGTGTGGATAACCAAATATAGGTATCATGTGTTAAAAGATCAGGTTGCAGTTAGGTTAAGAGATCTCATAAGACAAGGTTGCGAAGTCAGAGGAATAACCATAATTA